>CAUZVF010000720.1:0-4068 GCA_963582955.1 Planctomycetota bacterium | reverse complement strand
GTTCTGCGTTTCTCGTTTTGCCAGTTCAGTGTCGCCTGCTAATTTGAAAAACCAAGCCGAGTTGCCGTGCACAACGATGACTGCCAATGTTGACCTGTCGGCAGGCCCGTGCAGTTCGACGAATTTGCCTTCCGCGCCATCGACCTTAATGGGCTGCAGGTCGTTTTCAAGATCGGCTCGCGTTGTGGGTTGCATGCCAAGCTGCTTACGCCAGCGATCCACGTTGCCCAGCAGTTTGGCTGCGCCAACACCGAGCCGAGTCAACGTGAACTCCACGCGCTTCCCTTCCGACGTAACTTCGAACGCTTCGACGCTCATCGACGTCCCTTTTGACGTCTTCCATCCATCGGGCGTGTCGAACGAAAGCCCGCTCGGCTTATTGCCTTTCGTGGAGTTGGCCGGGTCGCCAAAGCCTCCCGACGCGAACGGAGCAAACGGCGGGCGGCTCTTTTTCTTGTCGCCCATATTGCCAACCAAGTTCGCCAGCGTGGCTTTTGTACCGTCTTCCAATTCGAATTGGATTGTCTCTTCCGTCGGATTTTCTTTATCAAACAACTGGTCCGTGGTGATGGGCTTCAACTGAAGTTGGCCACGCCAGCGGTTGACGTTCGACAAAATGTATTCGGGAGCATCAATATCGTCAGCCGGTAACGGGATGACCGACAGGTCCATAGGTTTGTCATCGCCGGGAATCTTCAGTGTGGCGAACCGCATTTGCGAGCCGGGTTCCCGAGTCCAGCCTTCCGGCAGTTTCCAGGTGGGTTCATTGGACTCGTCAAACTCCACCGACTTGACCAGTGCCAGAAATTCCTCCATTTGCTCCTGAACCGCGTCGTTCGGTCCCGCGACTTTGAAGAACCAAGCCTGCTTTCCGTGCGGAACGATGGCCGCGAGCATCCGGTCGCGAGTCATGTCGACGTCTTCGGAAGGACCGGCGTCGGGGGTTTCGACGGCAAGATCGGGCAGTTGCTTGGTGACCACGTAGGTTTCAATCTGCTCACCAGCCCCACATCCCACAAGTAAGATCGCCAGCATCAGGACATAGGAACTGTTTAACACGTGACGAGGCATCGGCTTACGACCCATATTGGAAAGACTGATTCGAGGGAGAGAAGAATTAGGCGGGAATCACAGTCAGCAAGAATCTTGGGACGACCGTGTGATCGGCAACGGCATGGCAGGCGGCCCCAGTATACATAGTCCGGCATCAACCGAAAAGGACATTCAAATCTGGCAAGAGTCCGCGTAAAAACAGATTCAGCCACGTCGAATTCAATCTTTCTCGAAATCCTCATTCGGGATAGACTCCGCCGCTATTTTGGCACAACGAACCGGCCAATAAAACTGGCACTTCCGTGCGGTCGTTTGTCGCGGTCGCGCTGATGTATCCAGATATTCCGGAAACGGCCAGTTTCAGTCGTTCAGTCGTTCAGGAGCCCCCCGATGCCATTCGAAGCACTCCGCTTCATACATGCCGCCAACTTAGTCGTCGACCATCAGTTGCACGACGTCGGATGCGTTCCTGACAATCTGCGAGAGACGATTGAAACGGCGACCCTCACCGCGTTCGAGACACTGGTTGCCGAGTGTGTCGCACGAAACGTCGATTTCCTGCTGCTGGCGGGAAACAGCTTCGTGGCTTCCGACCACAGCCTGCGAGGCCGTATCGCATTGACCGACGGTTTCGCATTATTGGCAGAGCACGGTATCCAGACCTTCGTCGTTCCGGGCGACGCCGACCCAGCAGTCGAATGGAAGTCGACGGACCAATTACTGGCCAACGCGACTCTCTTCTTACCGCACGTTGACGAACCCGTTGCGATTCTGCGCAACCAGGGGTTGATTGATCTGGATGCGGAGAGCGCCGATCGGCGCCAAAAGTCCGAAGAACCTTCCAGAACAAACACGCCTCGCGTGCGCAACCAGCGGTTGATTGATTCGGGTGGCGACAACACCGATCCGCGCCGCACGTCGGAAGAGGCCTCCAAAACAAATACCTCTAGTGTGCGAGGCGACAAGCTGATCGCATCCATTCAGACAGCCGACCAATTAGATACTGGACGAAATCACCAAACGGAGACCGCGCAGCCGTGGCCTTCCCGATCCGGTCCGCTCTGTATCGGATTGGTGGACGCCTCGTATTCAGCGCGAGTTGTTCATGAGGACAATTCTCGACAGAGTGCGTCTGGATCTGCCGATCCCGTGTCCGCCGAATCACGATCCGTGGCTGGTACCGAGGACTACTTGATTCACGTTGCCGGCGGTGCGGGAGTCGGCCCAAGTCGTTCGCGAAAGATCATCCGGCGTCCTCGCGGCACGCAGGGAATACGACCGTCCGATACGGGCTCGCGCGGCTGTACTTTGGTAGAGGTTGTGATCGACGGATCGGTGCGTGAGACGTTCATTCCAACCGCGTCCGTACGATGGGAACAACCAACACTGACGGTTGACGAACACACCAATTGGGACCGTTTGACCGAATTGATGGCCGAGACGATCAACGAATGGAATGTTGAATCGAGCGAAGAAGTCTGGCTGATTCGTTGGAGTATCGCCGGCCGCGGTTCTCTATTCGATTCGCTCGGTGAAGACACCGCCGTTAATGAGCTGATTGAATACCTCGAGTCAGAAATCCAACTTCCGGACGATCTCGAATACGTGCACGAAATTCGACGGATTTGCGATGCCAATGGGTTCGGCGACGCTCTCGGTGACGACACGTCATTCGCGTCCCAGTACCACCGGTCGTTGCGTCTCGATCAAACGCTGTCACGGGACGCACTCGATCGTTGCCTCGAACATTCGAAACTGCCGCGAGAACCGTGGTTGAACCGACTCCGTTTGCTGACGCCGGAATTGGATTGCCAAGCGATTTCGGGACGCCTCACTCAAAAAGGGATCGATTGGTTCGTCAACGACTCGCACGTTGATCGAATCGAGACCAGTCGAAAAGATTTTCGCACTGTCCGCGACATTTCTGCGGATTCTGGCACGGATTACCCCGCATAACCGTGCCGAAGGAACCCGCACCGAAGGACACTGATCATGAGAATCACGGATATTGAAATCGAACAGTTCGGAGTCTGGCGCGACTTATCGCTGTCGTTGCAGACATCCGGGCTGAACGTTGTGTACGGACCGAACGAAGCCGGAAAAACGACGCTGATGCGGTTTATCCGCGGTGTCCTTTATGGTTATCAGCCAACTTCCGCATTCGAGATGTCCCGGCAGCCGATGCTCCGCAACGGATCGCTCGGTGTGCAACATCAAGGCCGTCGTGTGACGCTGCAACGTGTCGCTCAAGATGGCGGACGCGGCATCGTCAACACTCAAAGCGGGGACACTTGCTCGTCTACCGAGTCGCTGCTTTCCGGTCTGTTGCAGGGAACCGATGAACGATTGTTTGAAAATGTGTTCGCCATTGGGCTGAGCGAATTGCAGGAACTGGCAACTCTGCACGATCACGAAGTTGCCCAACACATCTATGGATTATCACTGGGACCGGAAGGCCAACAGCTTTTGGGCGTGCTTGAAGACATCGAAGATGATCGGAAACGTCTGCTGGATAGTGACACTGAAGCCGGAGAGTTGGCAGAGTTTTTCAATCAGCACGACGAGATCACTCATGAGATCGAGGCGTTACAACCGAACTTGCTGAGGCACGCGGACCTGAGTGCCGACCGAATCGAGTGTGACAATGCGATTGACGAACTGACGCGCAGGCAATCCGGTTTGAACGAACAACTGCACGGCCATCAGTTCCTCGACCGAGCATTCCCGCCGTGGAATCGCGTGCGGAAATACGAAGGCGAATTGAAAACGCTGCCGGTCATCACTGCGTTCCCCAATGACGGCCTCGCGACGATCGATGAAATTGAACGGGACCTTGAATCGAATCAAAAGTGCCTCGATTCGCTACTTGCCGAGGCTGACCAATTCGCGAGACAAGCCGAACGACTGAATCTCGATCCGGAAATCCAACAACATGCCGCGTCGATCCAAGGCTTCGTCGATCAAGTGCAGTGGATTCGTGGCCTCGAGCACGCCGTGGAAACAGCGGCAACCGAA
>CAUZVF010000719.1:0-4071 GCA_963582955.1 Planctomycetota bacterium | reverse complement strand
AAACCGGCAAACGTCACATTTTCACGAGCGATGACTTCTTTCGGAAAATCGCCGTCAATCACCGTCAGCGTCATGCCTTTCAATCCTTCAAGGACGTCCTTGACGATCTTCTCGCGGTCGGACGCGATGGCTTGATCGTGCAACTTGTCGATATCGGGACCACGCAACCCCAACCTTTCACCGATCCGCAGCAGAACCTTTTCGGTTTCTTCGTGAGGATGCGACATCTGATTGTCACACACGGCCAATAGGTCGGACGCGAACAGGTCGCGGGCGATTCCGTTGTGCGGAATGGGATCACGCTCTTGTGGCAGCGACTGTTTCCGGTTTTTGGGGATGTCCTTGAATTCTCCGCCGATAATCCGCAACGGCAGCGGCGCGGTCACATTGCGGTACAACTCGGTTCCTGATAATTGCCGCACGACGAAACCGTTTGGCATCGAGTTGGCTCGCACGGGTTTGTCAGCCAGCAAGTACACGACGTTGCGTAGGTCGCCTTCGTTGAATGCCGACAAACGCATGGGAACAACCAATTCGTCGGACTTGAAACGGAAGCCCATGCCCTGGACGTGTCCGTCGAATGTCGATCCCGCAGGCAGTTTCGAATCGACCTCGCGCATCCCCGGACGCGGATCGACACCGGCTTTCTGTCCGACACGCGTTTTGACGGCGACAAAACACCATTTCATCTCGACGTATTCGTTGCAAACAGCATCCATGCCTTTGGGATATCGATAGCCGTGATCGGTCATCCATAGATTCAACGCATCGGCGCTTCCGGCTTCCAGCACGGTGACCTCGTACATGCCGACGGCTTCTTGCTTCAACACGCGCACGGAATGGAAGCTAAGTTCGTCAGCATTCTTGGCGACCGAACTTGTCGCCATTGGCAATGAGTCGGCCGCGCCCCCAAAAAACCGCGGTGTCAAATCAACAACGATTTCCGGCGGGTCGACGGCGGCGGCAAGGTGAGCGAAGACATCGTCAGACACCTTTCGCAGAGACGGCGGGTTGGGGAACGGGATCAGCATTCCGAATTGGTCGACCTTTCCCGAATAGCCGGGACGGATGACAAATGTCTCGATTCCATCTTTGTGGAAGACGTATGTCTTCTGAATCCCAATCCGGGTGATGGGGATGTTGTTGCCTTGGTAGATCGGCGGCACCATGCCACACGGGTCGGCGTTCGCTATCGTCGCCACGCACGCCAACAGAATTACATAGAGCAAAGTTCGTGAGCTAATCATTATTTGCCTCCGAGAGTTCGACTTTGAGTTCGACAAAGGATTGATCATTCTGATCGCCATTGCTGATCCAGATGGTGTCCAACCGCTTCCATTCTCCGCTGCGTTGGACCGTGAACCACGGTCCGGCCACAAAGTGGACGCCTTCCAGTCATATCCGTGTCCAAAGATGGTGCAGTCCAACACGTTTGACCGTGCCGCTGGCTTCCATCGGCTGCAATCGGTTGCCGTCCACTTGGAATTCGTGGCGAATATCCAGCGGCACGAGTGTCGGCCGAAGCGTTGCCCGGATTGCGTTGTGCCGGTCGATAATTCGAAACGACACGACGGCATGGTTTTGCAAGAGCTGCCGTGAGAGAAACGCCGCCCGTCGCTCGTCCAGCGGAAACGTGCCGTCGGCATCGACCAGCCGTTTCGTCTGGCTGCCGTAAAACAACAGTGCTTCCAGGGCTTTGCTGTCTTCGCTGATCGGGCCGTTGGCGAATTCTGATAACAATTCGTGAAATGCCTGGGCAGAAAGTTTCGCGGTCGGATGGTTGCTCAGCGCACATCCGGAAGCGCAGACCTGATGTCCGTGAGGATGAGCATGAGCGCGTCTTTGCAATTGAATGGGATTGTCAAAAGACGGGAAGATATCGAATTGCGAAAACTTCGTTGGGAAATCGAAGAGCCCAACGGGATCGCTGGTGTGAGGCGTTGACGTGTTGGTCCACACAATCGGGGGGATCAGTGCATTCGAGACTGGTTTTGATGGTTGTGGCGACCTTGTCCCATTCAACGGAGGCACGGTCGGGGCATGGATCATGCGATCATGTGTGGCGAATGCCTTCATGCCGATCGTACAAGAAGCCATTAGCAATATCATGAACAGCCCGCGCATACGAATACCACCATCTGTTGAGTAAGAACATTCCGGCACGGCCTGTCACAATCGACGTGCGAGATGTGAAAGATGTGTTTCCGCCCGCAACCTATCGTTGCTTGTGGCTCGACTTTGGTCAGACCCTCTCGGGTTGTTCTCTTGGACGCGCGACGGCATTGGATCATTCCCAGAATTCTGAAGAATTTGGCAGATTGCCGTTTCCAGGATCAAGAACTCCCGGACGAATGCTGGAATGTGTGTTGTGGTTTTTAGAAGTGAGCGGCAAGGCGCTAGCCCAATGCCACTCACTTTGTAGAACAATTGTCATCAATTGCTTGCCACATGCAGTAAACAGTTGAGACAACAGTTCTACACACCCGAAACCCTTGGCGCGGCAGTGTGCCGCAACCAAACAGTTTCTACCATTTCTCTTGCAACGCAGAGGAACGAAGAGCGCAAAGTAAAAAGAAAGAATCTTCGCGCTCTTCGTTTCTTTGCGTTGTCAGGAATTGGCGCACATTGCGCGAATTCTGACTGTTTGCAGTGTGAAGTGAGCGCCATTTGCTTTTTTGCGCTAACCGCCGGCTTCCTCGCGTTTTGCCGTATCGCCCGCGGCTAGCGCCGTGCTGCTCACAAGTTGCAAAACAGTGAAAAGACCCCACTACCGGAAAGTGCGTTGTGACATCATGTCACATTCATGAGAATGATTGGATCGTTGAGACCATCGGAATTCCATTCTGCCACGCAGGACAACTCAAATGTCACTTCAAAAGATCGTAACGGTGCTCGTCGTATTGGTTCCTTTCTCGACGGCGTTGCTTGCCGCCAAATCGGTCGGTGAAGCTCATGTTTACAAGTCCGTCGGCGGCCGCAAGCTGACGTTATACGTGACAAAACCATCAGGCTGGAAAGCGACGGATCGCCGGCCGGCGATTGTGTTCTTCCACGGTGGTGCGTGGGTTGGCGGCGCACCGGGACAGTTCACCGAGCACAGCAAGTATTTGGCGAGCCGTGGAATGGTGTGCGTGCAGGTTCAATACCGGCTGCTCGATCGGAAATCGAATGATCCGCCCACCATTTGTGTTCACGACGCAAAATCGGCAATGCGGTGGGTCCGCGCGAGAGCGATGAAACTCGGGATCGATCCCAATCGAATCGCTTCCGGCGGCGGCTCGGCCGGAGGCCACTTGGCGGCATTTGTCGGCATGGTCGACGGAATCGATGATCCCAACGACGATCGGAAGGTCTCGCCGAAGTCCAATGCGATGGTGTTATTCAATCCCGTATTCGACAACGGTCCGGACGGCTGGGGCCACAAACGTGTCGGAAAACGATACCGAGAATTCTCGCCACTGCACAACATCACCAAAGACGACCCGCCGGCGATCGTGTTTCTTGGATCAGCCGACAAACTGATCCCCGTCAAGACGTTGGACGGGTTCCGTAACAAGATGAAGCAGGCCGGAATCCAATGCGAAACCATGGTTTTCGAGGGAAAACCGCACGGTTTCTTCAATTTTGGGAAGGACGGAAACAAGCCATACTACGAGACCATTGTCGCGACGGATAAATTCTTCGCGTCCCTCGGTTGGATTTCCGGACCACCGACTTTGACAAAGCCCTAGTTTCTAGCGTTGCTCATTTTTTACGGTTTCCGACCGGAGAGAGGTCTCGGATTTCCTTGGCCGACAGGATGCGGTCGAACACGGCGATTTCATCCAACCGGCCTTCCCAGTTGGATTGATTGTCGGATCGCCCGCCACAAAATAACCCGTGCGACAAGAAAGGAATGTCCGCGTGCAGCTTCACGTTGATCTCGGGAGTCGCCTGCCCGTTCAAATGCACCCGCACACGGCCGCCATCGCGAATGAAGACGACATGGTTCCACGTCCAACGCGGAATGTCCGTCTTGCCGCCTTCCACATTTTCAAGGTCGTTGCCGTTCTGATAGATCAGTTTCCCCTG
>CAUZVF010000718.1:0-4080 GCA_963582955.1 Planctomycetota bacterium | reverse complement strand
TGCTGATAGACGTCACCCTGAGTCACTTTCAGCCGGTTGTCTGCGTTCAGCTTGTCTGACAGAGGGACCAGCCCCTGCTCCAGCCAGTTGATCATCTGCGGAAGAAACTCGACAACCTCGCATTGTGAAACTCGATCAGATTCCAGCGCTGCCCAAGCGGTGTAACCCAGGCCGAGGCCTCCGACCAGTACGCGTAGGCGGGATCCTGAGTGTATCTGCAGAGCGATTTCCGACAGTGCCTTCTCGGAGGCCGTCAGGTAACTGCTCATCAGGAATTCATGGTCGAGCGTGACTTCAGTGACGATCGTTCCTGGCTCGCACAGCAGCTCGCGACGCCGCAAACACAGCATGCCGAGCTCGGTGGGTTCGTAGGCGAGGATCTCAAAGAACGGAGTTTCCACAGAAAAGTTGGTCTTGCTACGTACGAACTGGGAAGCTGACAGGTAACGGTGGGTATTTACTTGTTCTTCTTTTCTTTTTTCAGTTTTCGTTTTTCCTTGAGATTAAGCTGGGCCTTTTTCTGCTGTTCTTTTTTGCCTTTATCTTTACTTCCCTTGTCACCCATATCTGTTTCTCCGTGATTGAAAACGAATGTTGCCCTTAGCTCTGTCAGGTCGGTTTGACATTTTCGGCACATGGTCCTTTCGGTCCACTTCCTTCGGTGTATGACACTCGTTGTCCTTCTTGGAGTTCCTCGTAGCTCACCCCATCGAGGCTTGACGAGTGAAAAAATAAGTCCTTGTCGCTCCCGGTGTCGATAAACCCGAAGCCCCTGTCCGTGAGTCGTTTGATGGTGCCTTCCGCCATTCGTCCAATTCCTCAATATGTGTCCTGTAACGTTGGCCGGAAACACCATGTTCCGGCGTGGTCCACTGTGAACACGCCATTCTATCGGAAAGACGGACTACATCACAACTCGCAGCAGGCGATGGGATGCGCCAGAGAGTGATGCTGTACGACGAAGCCGCCGACTTGGGCTGGCGAAGCGTCCAATTGCTGGCAGTACTGACGGCCGTTGTGGTTGGATCGATCTTTGTGTTCGCTGATCCGATCGCCGCGACCATGGTCGACTCGGCCGAGTCCGCCAAACTGGGGGCCAAGGTGCTGCGGTGGTTTGCGGTCGCGCAGTTTTTCAGCGCACTCAGCATCGGGACTCAAGGCGCATTGATCGGCGCCGGCGACACCAAACCGGCCATGCGTTACACGCTGTTCACTCAATGGCTGGTGATGGTGCCGCTCTCCTACGTGTTGCTGATCCAACTGGATTGGTCGCCGGACGGCCCGTTGGCGGCCTGGACGCTCGCTCCAGCTGTCGCGCTGGCGCTCATGCTGCGTCGTCTGGGAAGCGGGCATTGGAGAGGTTTACGGGTGTAACTTCTTGATTCCCAAGTTCGCCGTGTTATTATCGGCATTGTCTGAGTCGGCCGTTTCGCAAATTCCTTTTTACGTGTTTGACATCAGGGAGGTGGCAGCCGTGACTGAATCGCGCTCGTCTTGTCCGTCGTTCGCCAACCGGCGAGTTCTCGTTCCCTCATCGTTTCTGCTGTGCACAGCATTGTTGATTGGTGCGTCCGGCTGCGGCGATGCCGAAACACGCAGTCAGTTGGAAGAGGCACGTCAGCAGGCTCAGGCAGCACAAACGCAAGCTGTCGCTGCGAAAGCTGAGTTAGCAGCTGTTCGGGCCGAAGTGGCCAGTCGTGAAACGGCAACCGATTCGCAACCGCCAGCCGAACCGGTCGGGCCGGTCGATGACGACGATCTGCTGGGCGCTCAGTCCAATGACGGCAACTGGCTGATGTACGGCCGCACGTACAACTCTCATCGCTACAGCGGCCTGAAGCAGATCAACAAGTCGAACGTCGCCAACCTGCAGCCGGTCTGGACGTTTCAAACCGGCGTCCTGGACGGCTTCGAATGCACGCCGCTGATCATCGACGGCATCATGTACATCACGACGCCGTGGAACCACGCCTACGCGATCGATTGTAAGACTGGATCGCAGTTGTGGCACTACGAGAAGTCGCTGCCGGAAAACCTCGCTCTGTGCTGCGATGCCGTCAACCGCGGTTTCGCGGTCTTCGGCGATCGGCTCTACATGACAACGCTGGATGCCCATCTGGTTTGCCTCGACAAAAATACCGGTGAGGAAATTTGGGACGAAGGCATTACGGCGTTCGGCGAAAGCGGCAAAGAGGAAGAGAAAGACATCTACAAGCTGGCCTACAGCGCCACGTTGGCCCCGTTAATTGTCAAAGGCAAAGTGATCATCGGCATCAGCGGCGCCGAATACGGCATCCGCGGCTTCATCGATGCGTACAACGCCGAGACCGGCAAGCGCGAGTGGCGTTTCTACACCGTGCCCGACGCCGAAGACAAGGAAGAACACGCTCAGGAAGCACTCAAGTCCTGGGGTGAAAAATCGTGGCTGACCGGTGGCGGATCGGCCTGGATCACAGGCACCTACGACCCCGAATTGAACCTGCTGTATTGGGGCATCGGCAACCCGTCGCCCGACTTCAACGGCGAAGTCCGCAAAGGCGATAACCTCTACACATGCTCGATCGTGGCCCTCAACCCAGACGACGGCACCTACAAGTGGCACTTCCAAAATAGCCCGCACGACCTGTGGGATTACGACGGAGTGAACACGCCGGTCCTGGTCGACATCGAACGAGACGGCAAGAAGATCAAGGCACTGATCCAAGCGCATCGCAACGGTTATTTCTACTGTGTGAACCGTGAGAACGGCGAGTTCATCTACGGCAAACCCTTTTGCGAAATCACTTGGACCGACACGAAGAAGGGAGTCGACGGACTCGATGCGAAAACCGGCCGCCCGTTTGTTAACTCGGCGGCACTGCCCACCGAAGAAGGCGTCCGAGTTTGTCCGGGAGCGGCCGGCGGCAAGGAATGGAACCCGATGGCCTATCATCCCGGCACCGGCTATGCCTATGTGCCAGTGATCAACAACTGTGCGAAGTTTACATCGGGGAAAGCGTTCTTCATCAAGGGGCAGCCTTATTGGGGGAGTTCGTTGACGCTGATCGACGGCGAAGCCTCCGGCTCCTTCAAAGCGATCGAAGTCGCAACCGGCAAGATTATTTGGGATGTCAAGACGCGTTCGCCAATGGTGGCTGGAGTGCTGGCCACGGCCGGCGGCTTGGTCTTCACCGGCGATGCCGAAGGGTTCCTGACCGCGTACGACGCCGAGTCGGGTAAAGACCTGTGGCATTTCCAATGCGGTTCGGGCCACCACGCATCGCCCATCACGTACACACTGGACGGCAAGCAGTACATCGCCGTCTGCGCCGGCTGGGGCGGCTGGACGGCCGGCTTCGCAGGCGACGGAGCTCCCTGGCTGCGGGATTCGCGCAAAGGGAATACGCTGTTTGTGTTCAAACTGCCGGATTAGTGCTTTGCGTTTAGCCGCGACCCAACGGGGAGCGCGTGGGAATGCAGCGCGGCCCTCCTTTGGGTCTGTGACCGACAAGACGACGCAGCCCTGAAAGGGCAAAACAATGGGGAAGTTGAAGCTGAACCAGGACGGCGACCTGAACCGAGTTGATCGACTCGGAATCTTTGGGTCCGTGAAAAACACCATACGTGTGCCCGGTTTCAAAATCGTGGCGCTGCTGCTGGTGGGGTTCTTTGCCGTTCACGAATCAACACCGGCCAATGCGGTCGACAAACCTTTGGTCGTCTGTGCCGTTTCCGATTCGATGCCGCGGACCGGCCGCGCTAGCGACGGCGCACCGCAGGGACTGGATGTCGCAGTCGCAGAGCTCCTCGCCCAGAAGCTCGGTCGAAAGCTCGAATTTCATTGGTGCGTCAGCGCCGCATGTTCGTGGAAATGCATTAGCACTCGGAAGTGTGACGTCATCATCGGGCAGCCGCACGGTTCAGGATCAGCGCGGGAACTCGCCTGGAGTATTCCGTATGCGGGCAGCCGCTTCGGGTTGGTCGTCCACCGCGACACAACCGGCATCCGCGCTCACTCCGATCTCAACGGCAAACGCGTTGGGATTGTCGTGGGGACTTTGGCACCGTCGAAGGAGAGCAAGATCGTCCCGTTCAAGACGC
>CAUZVF010000717.1:0-4080 GCA_963582955.1 Planctomycetota bacterium | reverse complement strand
TTTGCCGCAATGACCGCTGTGACGTGTCCAGGCGATCCGACCTCAGTCGCCGCCCGGATTCGGGAGGTGGCCAAAAATATTAAACAACAGTCGGGATGGTTCGGTGAATTGAATTCTCCGTTGCGGTTCATCATCAGTGCCCTGTTGACTGCCAACAACGACAGTGCCACGGGCTTTATCAGGGAAGTCGAGAGTGCGGGCCGAATATTCCGGGATGCCGGCCTTCGCCGAGGTGGAATCTATGAAACGATGGCCATTCTGATTCTGCGGATGCAGAACGGACTTGAGCCGATCGAACAGCCGATGGTTGATCGCTTCCAAACAATCTATGAACAGATGAAGAAGTACCATTGGTGGCTGACCGGCCCCGACGATTTCCCGGCGTGTGCAATTCTGACCGGGCAAGAGGAATCCGCCGCCGAAATTGGGAGTCAAATCGAGCAAATCTATCAAACGCTCCATTCGGCCGGACTTGCCAAAGGCGACCCGTTACAGACGGCTGCCAACATTCTCTATCTGGCGGGATTGCCGGCGAATGAGGTGGCGACCAGGTTCAGTGAACTCGCCAGCGGATTCCGTCAGAACGGAGTTTCGATCTGGCAAAGTGATTACGACGAACTCGCCATACTGTCGTTCCTGGATCATGCGCCGGACATCGTGATCGAACGCGTGCTGCAGAACCGTCGAGAAATGGAACGGCTGCGACCAAAACCCGATCGATCGCTGACATTCAATCTGGCGGCGGGCATCACGTTCCTGGAACTGATTCGACTGGATCGGGACCTAAGCAAGATTACCGATGCCAAAGCGATGATGGATATGCAAGCGGTCATCAACGCACAACAGGCCGCCGCCGCCGCCGCCGCCAGCAGCGCGGCAGTCGCGGCATCAACTGCCGCGTCGGGGTCATCCTAGTTCGACAGCGCCACTAGTTCGCAAATGAACCGCCTGCGGCAGAAAGCGTAACATGACGTTAGCTCAGACCGACGACTGCTGGTACAATGATTTCGCCGACGGAATCGGCACCAAACGTATCACACGATCGGGCGAGTGACCGCACGCTGCATCGCTGACTAGGGAAGGATGAAAGAGTCATGGCATCCACGCAAACTTCAACAGCGACGGTGACAACCCAAAGTCCAGCCGCGGACGAATGGGAACTGCGGGTTCAGCTCGCGGCGGCTTATCGTATCGTAGACCATCTTGGTTGGTGCGAACTGATCTATGGTCACATTTCGATGCGAGTACCCGGGCCGCAGCATCATTTCTTGATCAATCCGTACGGCTTGCGTTACGACGAAGTGACGGCTTCGAGCCTGGTTAAGATCGACCTGGATGGGAATATCGTCGAACCCACTCGGTACACAATCAATCCGGCCGGATTCGTGATCCACAGTGCGGTCCACGAACATCGTGATGATGCGCATTGTGTCATGCACACGCACACCCGCGCGGGAATGGCGGTGGCAGCGCTGGAATGTGGGCTGCTGCCGATCAGCATGAATGCAACCAGTTTCCATGGACGGCTTGCCTACCATGACTTCGAGGGCTCGCAACTTTACCGCGAAGAGCGTGAAAAACTGGCTCGGGATCTTGGAACGTCCGACGGCATGATTCTGCGAAATCACGGATTGCTGACGGTTGGCCGCACCATCCCTGAGGCATTCCTGTACTTGTATCGGCTCGAACGAACCTGCCAGGTACAACTCGATGCCATGTCAACCGGCCAACCGCTGGTAATTCCGGCCTCCGACGTGGTCGAGCGATCGGCTCGGCAGATGCAAGAGTTCGCCGAGTGCGCGGCCGACATCGGGCGACTGGAATTCGACGCATTGGTTCGGTTGATGGACGAAAAAGACGACTCGTTCCGGACGTAGCACCGCGTCAAATCGGAAATGACGGATGAGCATCACAACAATGAGTGCGAAACGAAACGGGCGACAGTCAGGCCGACGTGGCCAACAACATGATTGTCGGAATCGCATGGATGCTCCCCATCAAAACGGACATGACGAATGTTTCGGGAGGACGGATCATGCAATCTGTGCGCCATAAACCGATTGACCGGTTTTTGTGGAGGTCGAAATTACAACAAATTCACGGGATTCAACAACTTAACGATCGAGACACCACTCGACCGAATTCTCATGCGGTGGTCATTCTTCGCATGGGATTGTCGAGTTATGGGATTGGGGACCGATGTGCAAGAAGTCGAATGTAACGATTATGAGAATTAGCCTGATTATCGGACAAATTCTAAGAAATCTGAAAATTAGGAGTTTGGCGGCGGTCACGGCGGAACCGGGATCTGGTTTACGTGATTCGACATCGAAACGCTTCGGGATCCAGATGTTACGAATTCTCTACGTTTCCGCCTGATACTTTCAACTCGCCCAAAAAACATAGTGCCAGGTTGTTCAAAGTGCGCTCATCGGCGTGTTTTTCAATATGGCAGATTAGAAAAGCTGCCCCACATCTTGGTTTTGAAAACCTGTCGAGCAAGAATTGAAATCATTTAGAAGAATTGAAATCATTTAGAACGGAGGTTGTTCGGTATGAACGGCTCCTTGCGATGCTCGTTCGCGCAGCTCTTTCCACTCTGCGGAGCCATCGTTGTCGATGTGTTCCAGATTCACGCCACGTTCCGTCAGGCATCTATGAGTCCCGATCGCTCAAAGGAGCTGGACTGGTCGTCCGCTTTGCCTCGGATGAAATTTTCCTCGAGAGTGGAATCGATGGAACCTCGCTGACAAGGCTGTCGTCCCAACTCGACTCTGGACAGGGTCAGGTCGTCCGAGTCGAACATCAGGAAGCGACTTTTGTGCTAGCCGGATCACGTTCAACGGAAGTGTTCGCGCAAACTTGCGGAATCAACTTCGGCGAGATGCCGCAACGCCATGTGATATTCACACGGGTTGCGGGAGTCAGTTGTACTGTGTTTCCCGATTCCATTCGGGATATCGAAGCCTATCGAATCTGGGTCGATTTCAGTTACGCCGAATACTTGTGGGAGACGCTGGTCGAAATCAGCGAGAGCTTAGGTGGCAGCGTCATTGGTGCGGGATGCGTTTTCCCCGAGTTGCTGCCATGACTTCGGTTCATGTGTCAAACGAATGTTGGAAGCTTTGACTGAGTGCCGGACCATCGTCTTTCGCAATAGTAAAGATTGACGATGCGGCGGCGTTGCCGTTGCGTCGGCCTTACTGATTAGTAATCATCAGCAGATTGTCGGCACGGCGGAATTACCACGCCCAAGGCGAATTGATTGAAGTCTGGCGAATGCGCACAGAACCCACACATGTTCGCCTTTAATCTTCAATGTTAATGACAAGCTGCACACAGCGATCTCAAGCAAGAGTGTCCATTTTACCGAAGGAAGAATGTGATGTTGCGTTGGATAATTATCGCTTCAGTTTCGATGTTCCTATTCATTGTTGATGCCGCACCGGCTCGTGCGGACGAAAAAAGCAAAACCGTCTCGGAGGCCGGTCGAGTGAAACTGCTGAAGACTTTTGTTTCCGAGTTTGTTGCGATCACTCCGGGAAAGGGCAAATTCCCCCGTTCGTTTCAGATGGGCTCAACGTCAGGAACCGACTCGGAACAACCCGTTCATAAAGTGACGCTCGCCCACAGTTTTTCCATCGCAAAGTACGAAGTGCCTCAGAATTTGTATGAAGCCGTCATGGGATCCAACCCCAGCCAGTGGAAGGGGCCGCGAAATTCGGCGGAAATGTTTTCTTGGAAAGAAGCACGGTCATTCTGTGAAAAGACCACGCGTCTTCTGCGCGACGCGAATTTGATCGGAAAGAACGAAGAAATTCGAATGCCAACCGAAGCGGAATGGGAATACTGCTGCCGTGCGGGAACGAAGACGATTTATAGCTTCGGCGACAGCGCCACAAAGGACGGCGACAAAGACAAGCAAGCGTCGATTCTGGACGAATACGGTTGGCACACGGGCAATGCCTCTGGAAATGATCCGCCCGTGGGAGCGAAAAAACCAAATCAATGGGGACTCTACGATACTTATGGATATTTGTGGGAATTCGTCGCCGACGAATGGCATGATAGTTACAAAGC
>CAUZVF010000716.1:0-4082 GCA_963582955.1 Planctomycetota bacterium | reverse complement strand
CCAGATTAATCTCAACGGTGAACGCGCCGTGTTGCTTCGCGCGGTGGACGAGTGATGCCGCGGGATGAACGACTGCTGAAGTCCCGATCGTAAGAAATACATCGCAGTGAGCGGCTCGCAGGCTCCGGGTCAATATATCCTGCGGAATGCTTTCACCGAACCAGACGACCCCGGGACGAGCGATGCCGGTGCAATGAGGGCAGCGTGGTGGGCATGGTACTAATGGCACCGTGTCATCCCACCAACTCGTTTCGCTAGCCGCACAATGTTGCCAACAGCGCAGTTCCCAAATCGATCCATGGAAGCGAATTATGCACGCGGTATCGGCCCGCTCGTGAAGTCCATCGACATTTTGCGTAATGACAGTGGCAGGAGTGCTGGCTCGACTCCAACGCGCAAGTACCAGGTGTGCGTCATTTGGCTGACAGCCGGCCAGTTGCTCTCGTCGCCAGTTATACCACTCCCACACAGTGTTCGGGTCAGACGCGAAAGCCTCCGGGGTCGCGAGCTGTTCTGGTCGCCGGTTCTTCCACAGGCCTTGCGCGCCACGAAACGTAGGGACACCACTCGGCGCAGACACCCCAGCACCGGTAATCACGGTCAGCGACGTAGCAGCGTCAAGGCGGGATGCCACTAGCGTCATGTCGTCTGCGGGCACGAAGAGATTGTACGTCGTGTCTCACTTCAAGAGACAAGCCGGTATAGTGTGCAGTTGCGGTGCTGACGGCAAGGAGATGTAACTAAGGATATGGAACTGTTCGGAGTAATGGATCTTCCAGATGAGCTCGACGCAGAGATCACGGCTGCGGCGACGGAATGGGAAACAAACGCTTTGTTAGGACGTGTCTGGTTTCGTGACAGTGATGTCTGGACTGGCCACGATGAGTCTCGATGGCTTGGGTGGCTCGATGTGCCGGAAGATCCGACGGTGGTTGCGGCGCGACTGAAGGCATTCCGTGAGCAGTTGACGAAGGACAGTATTCGCTGTGTGGTGCTCTTGGGTATGGGCGGTTCCACTTTGTTCCCAGACATGATCCGACAAGTGTTTGAAGCAAAGGGCGACATAGAATTTCGCATTCTTGATTCAACCGATCCAGCGCAGATCCGTACGTTTGAATCAACGATTGATTTGGAGCACACCGTTTTTGTCGTGTCGAGTAAGTCGGGTACGACGCTTGAGACCCGAATGTTTTATGAGTATTTCATGAGTCGTTTGGAACCTGTTCTGGGGGCAGATGTCGTATCGAGCCGGTTTTGTGTGGTGACGGACGCTGGTAGTGAACTGGACCAGTTGGCAGGTGCTAAATGTTTTCGAGCCGTGTTTCATGGCGATGCGGCCGTCGGCGGACGGTATTCTGCATTGACCTATTTCGGCATGCTGCCGACAGCAATTATCGGGTGTGATGTGGAGCGGTTGTTAACGCGGGCGCGGTCGATGGCGGATGCCTGTCGTCCTGCTAACTCTGCTTGTGAGAATCCTGGCGTGCGACTTGGTCTGATCCTTGGTCACGCCGCCAAGGCGGGACGGAATAAATTGACGCTTGCAATCTCGCCGTCATTGAAGGGGTTTGGCGATTGGATCGAGCAATTAGTGGCAGAATCGACTGGAAAAACCTGCAATGGGTTAATTCCGGTCGTGGGCGAAAACCTTAGTGATCCGGATGTGTACGGCAATGATCGGATTTTTGTCGGGATAGCGATTAGCGGCGAAACAAATAGCGAAACAGATGCAGCGTTGGAAAAGCTTGCGGCGGCCGGTCATCCGGTTGTTCGGTTCCTACTGGAATCACCTTACGACTTAGGTGCCGAATGTTTCCGGTGGGAATTCGCTACGGCTGTGGCCGGCGCCGTCATGGGGATCCATCCTTTTAATCAGCCGGACGTCGAGGGAACGAAGCTGATCACGCGGAAAATGGTCGAGCGGTATGGCGCGGGCCGGAGTGTTGCAACACAACCACCGGTAATGAAACACGCATACGACAGTGGGGAGGTTGGTTTACATGCGCCGGGCGTCTACGGGCGAGGGCTCGTACGGCTCTTGCCTGATGAGTCCACGATGACGGATGCCTTGCGTGCGCATTTGTCGCAGGTTCGGACTGGAGACTATGTAGCGTTGCTCGTCTATTTGGAGTGGTGTGAGCCGTATCGGCGAATAGTCGAAAAACTTCGGCAGGACATACGTGCGTCGACTGGTGCGGCAACAACGGTCGGGTTCGGGCCCCGATTTCTCCATTCAACGGGACAGATTCATAAAGGCGGTCCGCAGAATGGCTTGTATCTAGTCTTTAGCTGTGCCGATGTCGTTGACGTGCAAGTCCCAGGTGAGGCGTATAGCTTTGGTCAACTGAAGGCTGCGCAGTTGCTCGCTGACGAGGACATGCTTACACGGCGGAAACGGCGGTATCTTCGCTTGCACGTTGATGGAGACGTTGGGGACGGATTGACCGCCTGCTCGGGATTATTTGACGAAGCGCTTGACCAGCTAGATTAGTTCGAAGTCCGTGGGTCGTTCGAGAAGAGTGGTCTTGGCGTTAGGCAGTATTGGCAAGTTTGATTCCTATCGCTGTGAATGCTCTGGCGTACCGGACGATTTCATCGATGTCTACGGCGACAGGCCATCGGTCGTGCGGATGATGAAACAGACCGTTCGAACCAAGTATCGAGATGTAGTCCCCGTTACCTTGAAAGACCGCGTGCGCTTCGCCTGCGGGTTCATCACCCACAGGACGTTGCCTTGGCATTCGGACACCGGCCGCTGTTAATTCGTCGGTCGCGAGTTGTTGAAGGTCTCTGGATGACGTTTGAAGAAGTGGATCAGCGCCAACTGCAGCGCCAAAGTTCGCACCGAGATGGAGCCAGGCGATCGCACTCGTCAACAGGCGAGACCGTGTCCGGATGAATTCATGCAGGCCATAGTGTCCAAGTTCATGTCCAGTCGATGCGAGAAATACAGTGGTGCGAATGGGGGTTGGGCCAGCAACCATCGCACGGATCATTTCTAACCAGACGGCGATCCCGCCGCCTCGTTCAGAGGCGCACGTCCACCATCCACTTCTTGGTGTCATTACGATTAGCGGGGCGAGTCCAGGCCGGGTGCCGCGTAGTGTCGCCGTGACGTTAAACACTTCTTCTGGGCGCCTCGTGACGTGGAGCACCAGTCTCGCGGATGCCCCGTCGCTGGCGGCTTGTCGAAGGAGGTTACGATGCTGACTTGCGACCTGGAGCACCGGGGGGCCAAAGGGTTCGACGAAATTTGGCGCGTTCATCAACGCGAGACCGTCGGGGACCCCATTGTCCGGACCTCCGGTCACCGTCACGATTGCTCTTTGAGCGGTCGACCGTCGATAGTCTAGAAAGTCCTGCGGTATTCGAGGTCCTGCATGGGCAAGCCCGATGTCAGAACTTGTTCCCTGGTCGCCGAGTGTTCCGACAATTCCATCCGCGTTTGTGACGCCACCGTCGTAGAGCGGTACGCCGTCGATACGACGGCCATTGATCTCCAGAAACGCCGCCTGTGTCTCGAGAGTCGGCACCCCCATCCATTCAAGTTCTGGTACGACTCCGGCATCATCGACGCGATCGGACAGCCAGAGACCGCTTTGCGCATCAACCGGAGTCCCAGTGCGATGATCGCCTTGCGCGTCATATTCCCGAACTAGCCGGGCGACTCGACTGTGACTGGCGTCACTACCAGTCGTTGCGACTTGCGCCCAAACCGAGCTTGGCAAGACCGCGGCGACAGCCAATCCAGAGAGTGATTGCAAGAATTGCTTTCGGTCGAGCTGAGTGCTCGACGACCGGTGAGTCCGCTTAGTTATGTCAGGTTGAATCATGGGTTTTACTCGTCAAGTCCGGAACTGCTACTGGCCCTTCCAGACCGGTCGGCGTTTTTCAAGAAAAGACGAGACGCCCTCTCGGAAATCGTTGCTGCTGTAACACCGGCCGATCCAATCATGGCCGAGTTCAGGATTGATTCGGCGATGTTGTTGAACCCGATGGATCATTTGTTTCGTGGCCTGGATTGTGAGGGGCGCATTTGCCGCAATCATCTCAGCGTATTCTGTCACGACGGACTCGTAGTC
>CAUZVF010000715.1:0-4083 GCA_963582955.1 Planctomycetota bacterium | reverse complement strand
AATCGAAACGTCGCCTGACATTGCACGAACCGCACGCCCGCCTCGACCAGCCGGCGACACGTCAGCAGGCTGCGGCCCCAATGAGTGTTTCCGTAACGCCGCCGCGTGCGTTCGTCTTCTTGCGAGATGTCGAATGCATCGCGCGTCCGCGGGCTGGCCAAAATGTCGACGGCACGTTGGTTGAATTTGTCGACGGCCGCAAGCTTTCCGCTGCGGTCCAACTCGCGACGGAACTTGTCGAACGTCTTGAGCAACTTGTGGCGTTTGCGGAGTTCGCGAGCCTGCTGCTCGGTCAGAGCCAACGTGCCGGATTCTCCTTTGGGATCGTAAATCGGAATCGGATCGTACCGATTGTTGCCGCTCGCCGAAGTCGTGCTATTCGCGTGCGGCATGTAGGGCGCATATGCCGCGCCGAGATAAGCCGGGCCGCCGCCATAGAACTGCGTGTTGCCAACGAAGATCGGAAGATCACGGACCTCGTGTTCCAACTGCTTGGCAACCACCGAGCCAATCTGCGGATACTCGGCATCGGGCGGATTCGCGGCCTGCGAAGAATAGCCGGTGATCAACCGGTTCGTTCCGCCGGAATGCTGAGCACGCTCGTGGTGCAAACTGCGAATAATCGAGAACTTGTCGCCCAGCTTCGCAAGATTCGGGAACATCTCGGAGATCTCGACACCGGCGACGTTCGTCCGGATCGGAGAAAACGGGCCGCGGTACTCAATCGGAGCTTCCGGTTTCAGATCAAACAGATCCAAATGACTGGGCCCGCCATTCGCCCAAAACAGAATCACTGAGAAGTCAGGATCAAGCTCGCGTCGAGATCGTTCTTCCGCCAACAACCTAGCCAAATTCGGCGTAGATCCGATGGCGAGCGCACCCAAGCTGAGCCCGCCGATCTTCAGCCAAGTCCGCCGATCAATCGGTCCCGGACATCGAATTGTCGGCAAAGCCACTTGCATACATCAATCCTCACACCACAAATTCTATCGTACGTCTGCCAGCAATCCACCTCAAGGGCGATCAGGATACCAGTTTCAGTACGCGGCAAAAGGCGGTAGCATGACTATGTGCGAAGACATAAACTTGAATGATCCGTCCGTTGTGCCGCTTGATGTCTTCACGGCCTAGTGGATTGTCAAACTTAAAAAGTGGGGTAAGCATCCTGCTTGCCAAGAACATTGACTCGTAGGAACGGCAAGCTGGAAGCTTACGCCACATTTCGCAACCCTAAATCAAAAAGTTGACAAAGCACTAGTAGATCGACGCGGCTCAATCTTCGGGTAGCTGGATTCGCAAGAATTCAGGCAAGTGCCGAAGAAACTGAACTTTTGCAAGTCCAGCTACCCCAAAACTGAGATGCGCCGGACTACTAGTCGTTCCTGGCTTCGTGGTAAACCATAATGGCTGATCTTTACGTCGGGCTCGCCGTGATTGCTTTGTTGGCGGTCGAGTTGTTTGCCGCTGCTTGGTGGTTTGCTCATAGAGTCTCGGGCCGCGCGAGCAGTCTGGCGGCCGTGCTGATCATTGTTTGGACGTTCTTGTTCATTTTCTCGATCCGAGATAACTTACTGCTGACCAAGCTGCTGCCATTCTCGAATTTGGTCGTCCTTGGGAATTGGTTCTTACCCTCAGCGGGGTTGCTGAGCGGGTTGGCGTGGCATCGGACGTCGGGAAAGTTTGTGCGCAGAATTCCATTGGTGCTGTTGTGTATCGTTTCCGCTTATGCCACGCTGGAACCTTTGCTGGGCTCGCCGCCGGTTTGTGAGAATTCATGGACCGAGACGGGCGACATCTGTTTGCAAACATCCGAGAAGACCTGTACGCCGGCATGCGCGGCGACGATGCTGCAAGCGAGTGGAATTCGAACAACCGAGCAGGAAATGGCCGAGTTATGTTTGACTCGCGAGGGAACAACCTGGCAGGGACTGTACCGGGGACTGCAACTCAAAACCCAAAACACGCCGTGGACCGTTGAAGTGTTTGAATGCAGCACCGATGAACTGCGCGCGATGCGGGATCGGCCCGTCATCCTCAGCATGGAGCTGAAAAAAGACGCCCACGGCGCTTCAAGTTACATGAAACAAGCCGGGTTCATCCCGGGAACTCCGCACGCCGTTGTCTTTTACGGGCTGTACAACGGAGATCCCAACCAATTCATCATTTGCGACCCAACCGGCGGCCGAGAGATCTGGCTGCCGGAAGCTCTACGAATCCTATGGCACGGCCGCGGAATGAGGTTGGTGCCACGGTAAGCTCGGCGTTGTGATCCGTATTGCAAATCCGAAAACGGTTCAACGCTACACGTGGAAAACCCGTCGGGATACTGACACGTTAACGGCATCGGTGATGTGCATGCTTGACGCTTTGACGGCCGCTGCTTGAGAATGGCGTGTTCCAGGATTCGAATCGAAGACTTGTTCTTAACTGCGAGACACAATGCGCGTACTGATTGCGGCGTTCATGATGACTCAGTTTTGGAGTGCCTCGATCCAGAGTGCTCCGATTCCTGACGGTCAGCGATATGCCGCAATGCTAAACGACGGCTCACGAGTCGTTGCAAAGACAGTTCAGAACTGGGCCGTAACGAAGCAGCAGCCAGTTGTGGCTGGCAAAGCGATCTTCGATCCAAAGAATCCCGTTCGATGGCTAATCGATCGCACGCTGCCGGTTGTAAGTCTTCCAAACGCTTTCGTGGAATTCGTTGGTGGCGATCGCTTGCCGTGCGAAGTGCTGCAGTTTGATCCGGGAACCGCGTCGCCGTTCGAGCCTCAACATCCGCATTTGCTGGTGCAGCCCGGCATCGAATTGGATTTTGCTGGCCGAAACCGCAACGCGGCAGTGCGCGTGACAACCGAATGGTTGCGCCGTGTTGTGTGGAAACGGATGACGAACGAGCGGTATCAACCGGGGACCGTTTTTCTGCAAGACGGCAGCGAAATCGGATTTCGATCGCTGCATTGGTCGAAGTCGGCCGTCGTTTTACTGGTCGACGGCAAGATTCGCCGCGTTCCATTTGTCGACGTCGCCGAAATCCATTTGCCGCGTCCGGATGTGTGGGATGTTTATTACCACCAATTGGCCGCGTTGACGCCGACTTGCCAAGCGCGGCTGTTTCAAATCGAGACGACCGACGGGTTGCGGGCCACATCTTCCACCGAACGGCTGCAGGCGGTGGCCTACGGTGACAAGAACAAGCCGCGGTTTTGGAACCAATTGATCCAACCGGCTTGGAGTCTTGATCCGCTGATCGTGCGGTTTCCGACGATTCGTGCCTGGCGGTTCTTCAATCCCGATCGAGTGCCGTTGACGATGATTGATCCCGTGCATGTCGAGCAGAAATCGACTTTCGGATCGGGCTGGAGATGGCAAGTCGACCGCAATGTTCAGCAACAGCCGTTGCAGTCGAACTCGCTGGATTTCGGTTGGGGGTTCGGAGTCCACGCGTCGAATCAATTGCATTTTGAATTGCCGGCAACGGTCAAGTTTTTTCGCAGCCACATCGGGCTCGATCAATCGGTCGGCAACGGCGGATCAGTGCGGGCATCGGTCGCATTGGCGTCGAATCTGCGAAACCGGCTGTTCAACAGCAATGTCCTGGTCGGCTCGACGAGTGTCGTGTCCACCGGAGACATCGGTCTCAGTGTCGAGCGTGGGACCAATCAAAGGCTCGTGCTGATTTCTGACGACGCACATGGGGAACAGCCTACCGGAGCCGATCCGTTTGATATCCGCGATTCGATGAATTGGCTCGAACCGGAACTACAATTGGACGCCGCCGCACTAAAAGTAGAAGTTGCCAAACGGCTGACTTCCCGAATCGCCGCATGGCGGCGTTGGAAGATCGGCGAGGACGAAAGCGGAGCGATCAATTTGGTCAACGTTTGGGACGACTCGATCCCTGACGACGCGCGCTACATTCTGAAAGTCGTCAGCCAATCAAACTTCATCCGGCTGACACGTCGCATGCAGGTTAGCCAACAGCATAAGTACCTGGCAGTCTGTGTCAGCCGCTTTCACGAAAAGAAGCCGGCCACACAATTCCAAGTGCGTGTCGGCGGACAAGCGATTGCGGAATTCGAC
>CAUZVF010000714.1:0-4088 GCA_963582955.1 Planctomycetota bacterium | reverse complement strand
AAACGTGCCCGTTCAGCACAATCATGCCCGTTCAATCATGCCCGTTCAATCATGCCCGTTCAATCATGCCCGTTCAATCGTCCGAGACCAGTTTTACGTCGCTCTGGCTGCTCCGCGAGATCGCCGAATCGTTGAAACTGTCGTCAACTGATTCAGAACCTGGACGTGACGTCATCACCTCGGTCTTTTCGTCCTGACTGACTTCACCCGGTTCGTCCGGACCAAGATGAACTCGAAACTTCGCGTTCGCGAAGGCTAATTCGTCGCCCGGCAGCAACGCTCCGCGCGTGACACGTTGGCCGTTGACTTTAGTCCCGTTTGTGCTCCCCAAATCCCGGACAAACAGCAATCCGTCGGTCTTGACGATCAGGCAGTGAAGTTTCGAGACACTGGTCCGATCCAAATAGATATCGCATACGCCTCTCTTGCGCCCAACGACAGTCACGTCGTTGTCGATCTTGATTGGCCGGTCGCCGTCCAGGGAAATCAGTTTGGCAAGCATGTAAGTTCAATGGTCGAAATGAGTTTCGAATGTCCCTCCTAAAATTCTCCGCCCCTTACGGTCGTTGTCAAGCGGCATTTGTAAAATCGAGCATGCCGTGGGCCGCCTTACGCAAGTTTTCGCGTTTCTCAGGAGTGATCGGTTCAGAGCGGACAGTTTGCCACGACGATACAAGCCAATTTGTTTACCAAGATTTGGGTTGAAGTTTAGAATCGCCAATGCTAGCTTGCTAGCTGGAATGCTCCCGGGATGGGCTATCGAGTCCTTCTCGCCCTTGCCCGCATCTCTCGATATCGCCCGTCGACAGAACCGCTGAAACGGAATTTCACGGGACGCAGCGGCTGAGCGAATTCCCTCCAGAACTGATTCTCATCAACGCAAACTCTTCAGAACTCCTGCCATAGGGTGAATTTACGCCCAGCGAGGTACTCAGAATGTCTACAGATACGAAATATGTCTACTTCTTCGGTGACGGGCAAGGCGATGGCGATACCACGATGAAGGAGTTGCTGGGCGGCAAGGGCGCTAATTTGGCCGAGATGAGCAAGATCGGACTGCCCGTCCCGGCTGGTTTCACGATCACGACGGAAGTCTGCAACTATTACTACGCCAACGGTCACCAGTACCCGCCCGAATTGCGTGGGCAAGTTGACGCCGCGTTGGCGCAGGCCGAACAGGTCATGGGCAAGAAGTTCGGTTGCACGGAAGACCCGTTGCTGCTGTCGTGTCGTTCCGGCGCCCGCGAATCGATGCCGGGGATGATGGATACTGTTCTGAATATCGGCCTGAATGACGAAACCGTTGCCGCGTTGGCAAAGGCATCCGGCAACGAAGCGTTTGCATGGGACGCCTATCGCCGTTTTGCTCAGATGTACGGCGGCGTCGTACTCGACATGAAACCCAAGACGAAAAATGACGAGGACCCGTTCGAAAAATTGCTGCACGCGAAAAAAGAAGCGGCGGGTGTCAAATTGGATAACGAATTGACGGCCGATCAATTGAAAGAACTGGTCGCCGAATTTAAGGCCGCCATTAAGGAACAGACCGGCGTCGACTTTCCCACCGACCCACGCGACCAGATGTGGGGAGCCATCGGCGCCGTCTTCGGTAGCTGGATGAACGATCGCGCCATTGTCTACCGCCGCGACTACGGCATTCCGCATGACTGGGGGACAGCGACGAACGTCCAAGCGATGGTGTTCGGCAACTTGGGAGACGGCTGTGCGACGGGCGTCGGACTGACCCGCGATTGCTCGATGGGAAATCCCGGGTTCTGCGGCGATTACCTGTTAAACGCACAGGGTGAAGACGTTGTTGCCGGTATCCGAGTTCCAGAACGAATCGAAGAACGGCTGGAAACTGACATGCCGGAAGCCTACGGGCAACTCGACCAGATCGGAAAGACGCTCGAACAACATTACAAAGACGTGCAGGATATCGAATTCACCGTCGAGAAGAACAAAGTCTGGATGCTGCAAACGCGGAATGCCAAACGCACCGGTTTCGCCGCCGTTCGCATCGCGGTCGACTTGGTCAACGAAGGCCTGATCGATTCAAAAACCGCCATGCAGGCACGACGCATCCCGGCCGATGACCTGAATCAACTCTTGCAGCCCATCTTCACGGAAGAATCCAAGAGTGCGGCGGTCGACCGGTTGCTCGCCAAGGGCATCAATGCCGGACCGGGCGCTGCCTGCGGCAAAATCGTCTTCCACGCCGAAGACGCGGAAAAGCGGCGTGCCGCCGACCCGAACGAACCCATGATCTTGGTTCGCCGCGAAACCAGCCCGGAAGACCTGCGAGGTATGCGCGTGGCCGAGGGAATTCTGACAGCATTCGGCGGAGCCAGTTCGCACGCCGCGCTCGTCAGCCGGCAGATGGGAAAGGCCTGCATTGTGGGCTGCGGTGCACTGAAGATCGATTACGAGGCCGGCACTCTGAGCGTTGGCGACAGAGTCCTCAACGACGGAGATTTCATCAGCATCGACGGCTTCACGGGCGAAGTGTTCGAAGGCAAAGTTGAAACCAGCCCCAGTGAAGTCATTTCCGTGCTCATCAACAAGACCATGAAACCGGAAGACTCGGAGACTTATCAGCGGTTTGCTCAACTGATGTCTTGGGCCGACGAGTACCGCACGATGAATATCCGCACGAATGCCGACCAGCCCGACCAAGCCGCGCAAGCCGTGGCATTCGGAGCGGAAGGCATCGGACTGTGCCGCACCGAGCACATGTTCTTTGACCATCTTGATGAAATCCGCGAGATGATCTGTGCGACCGATCCCGATCGACGCAAGGCCGCGGTTGCCAAGTTGCTGCCGTTCCAACGCAGTGACTTCGAAGGCCTGTTCCGCGAGATGAATGGCCGTCCGGTCACGGTCCGGCTGCTGGATCCGCCGTTGCACGAATTCCTGTCGGAACGGCATCTGGAAGAGAACCCCGAACTCGCCGCGAAGCTGGCTTCGCAACTGTCGATCACACAGGATGAAGTCGTCGCACGCGTGAAGGGACTTCATGAAGAGAATCCCATGCTGGGCCATCGCGGCTGCCGCATTGGCATCGTATTCCCCGAAATCACGGCGATGCAGGCACGAGCCATCATCGAGGCGGCCTGCAACGTCAAGGCGGAAGGCATCGACGTCGATCCGGAAATCATGATCCCATTGGTCGGATTCCTGACCGAATTCCGCGACCAGGAAAAAACCGTCCGCGAAGCAGCCACTCAGGTCCTTGAAGAAAAGGGCATGGAACTCGAATACATGGTCGGGACAATGATCGAGATTCCAAGAGCCGCGTTGCGAGCCGACACGATCGCCGAAGGCGCGGAATTCTTCAGCTTCGGCACCAACGACCTGACTCAGACGGCGCTCGGCATGAGCCGCGACGATTACGGCGGATTCATCGGACACTATCGAGAGACCGACATCATCCCCGCCGATCCCTTCCAAACCATCGACATCGACGGCGTCGGCCGGCTGATGGAAATCGGAGTTCAAGGCGGCCGGGCCACTCGACCGGATCTGAAGATCGGCATCTGCGGCGAACACGGTGGCGACCCCGCCAGCGTGATGTTCTGCCACCGCACGGGTCTGAACTACGTCAGTTGCAGTCCCTACCGAATCCCCATCGCCCGCCTCGCCGCCGCACAAGCTGCTGTTGAATCCGGCTAAGCAACGGCCGATCCATTAGTGTCGCCTTTCGCTCCGCGAAAGTAGCGCTACTTTCGCGGAGCGAAAGGCGACTATGCGACAGTTATTGATCGGTCGATTCTAAGAGGATAGCGCTAAGGCGATGCAGTGGCTTCGTCGTCTCATTGTCACCGTTGAATCTCCGACAATTTGCGGTTAGCCCAACCGACGTATTGGTGCAGTTTCGGGTTTGTCTGCGAGGCCATTGTTTTCAGATGCTGGGCCGCCTCGTCGAGTTCTCTGGTCTTGATCAGAACGCGAATGATTTTTTGCTGTTCCTGCCAATGGTTCAAATCGACCAACGTGTTCACGTCGATCGACGTGCCCGTGTGACGGACGTCGCCGCTGCTGATTTCGCTCAGTTTACGATTGGCCCAGCCGACGTAGCGATGCAGTTT
>CAUZVF010000713.1:0-4090 GCA_963582955.1 Planctomycetota bacterium | reverse complement strand
TTCGATCGCAAACACTCCAGCCTCGAATACCTCAAACCAGCACAGTTCGAAGCTCTCATCAAACAACCAAAATAAGAGGACGCACTGTCCGCAAAAACGTCACCACCCCACGATGCCGCCGGCAAAGGAGGCGTGATCAAGCGGATCACGCAAAGCTTGAACCCGCGCATCTGCCGTGTCGTGGCGTTGCCCGCGCCGACCGAACGCGAGAAGACGTGCTGGTACTTTCAACGCTACGTGGCACATCTTCCCGCTGCCGGTGAAATGGTGCTGTTCGACCGCAGTTGGTACAACCGCGCCGGAGTTGAACGGGTGATGGAGTTTTGCAGCGACGCCGAGTACCGGGAATTCCTGCGATCGTGTCCCGAATTCGAACGGATGCTGGTACGCAGCGGAATCATCTTGATCAAGTATTGGTTCTCGGTGCATGACGAAGTCCAGGAACGCCGATTTCAGGCCCGCGCCGACGACCCCACCAAACGTTGGAAACTCAGTCCGATGGATCTCCAGTCTCAATTAAAATGGGTCGAGTATTCCAAAGCCAAGGACGATATGTTTGCGCACACCGACATCAAACAGGCTCCGTGGTACGTGGTCGAAGCCGACGACAAGAAACGCGCGCGTCTGAATTGTATCGCCCATCTGCTGAGCATGATTCCGTACGAGGATGTGCGACAGGATCCTCCAGAGTTACCGCCACGACCGGCTTCGGGTAGCTACGTGCGTCCTCCCATCACCGATCAGACGTTCGTGCCGGATGTGTACTAATCCGCAAAGTACAAGGGACGGATCGTCGTTCCTTTCTACTTCGGCATGTACGGGAACCATCCCGACTACACAACGGCTGCGCGCGGCGGCTACGCAATCTGGAAGGGAAAGAAAATCCTGCTGGAAACCCACACCCACATCCCGGAAATGTCCGGAAGCTTCGTCTGCTACAGCGACGACGAAGGCAAGACCTGGCAAAGTTGCGTTAGGGATCAGGCCAGGGGATTCATGATGGGTTACTTCAAAGACGGCCGCCTGGGACAGCCTTGTTGCCAGGTTTCCCGTCAATGAATAGCCGTCCGGTGACCTTGCCGCCAGCAGAGTCTTGATCGATTGTTTCGCCGATGTCGGGAATCTCATCCGGGTTCGACACCTAGGATTGATCGGTCACGAACGATTAAGGGGACGCAGCTCTTTGATGCGTCCCGCTGATGAAACGGCTAATTGCCTGTCTGTTGGTTGTCAGTTGATGTTGCGGTTCGTGACATCCGTGCGATTCCGGTTTGTCTTTGACGGTCGAACTCGGTGGGGGAAGGTCGCCTTGGCTTTCCCAAGTCGACCATCGGCACTGTGGCACGTAATCCGCAACCGATACCTCTTGCCGTCCTCCAAACCCACCAAACGGTTCCTGACAACCTTTGTTTCGCCATCGGTGCGTTAGCCGCCGCTGAACAGGAAGAGGAACTTCTGGGGGTAGCCGGCGTCTTCGTTCGCCAGCTTCACGACATCCGCTCCGCCGACTTTCACCAGTGGCTCGGTGCCCAAAACCCCCGACGGGCGGGTCTTGTTGTTCGAGATGACCTGCATCTCCTCATCGTGTCCCATGCATTGGCTGTCATTTCCGACCCGCGTCGTTGCTCACGATACCGCTGGTATGGGCTGGAGCGGTAGGCTCAATCGACTTCCACCCTACAGAGGCGCGTGGGTCAAAAAACCTCGGACGGCGGCGAGGAAGGCCTCCGGTTCGTCCAGGGCGATGGAATGACCGCTGTCGGGAAAGACCTTTAAGTGTGCTCGCGGGATCTTTTCGGCGAGGATGCGGGCATGCTTCGGCGAACAGATCCAGTCGTGGGCCCCGGCCAGAACGAGCGTGGGGCACGTGATGTTGTGCAACCGGTCCGTGAAATCAAACGTCCGGCGCTCACCGCGAAACCAACGGTTGATCTGCTCGACGTTCCAGATACCACGCCTCCATCCGATGTCGAACTTCTCGACATCGAAGCTCGTCGAATAAACCTGTCCCATGACCACGAAGTACTCGCGCAGTTGCTCTTGCGATTCGAAATTGCCTTCCCACAGCCGCTGGCAAACGCGGATCTGATCCGGCGTCCCGCGCTCCTGGACGATCCGCCGGGTGTCCTCCAAGATCCGATAACTCGGCGCGGTGGCGCACAGGATGAGGCTCGCCACCCGTTCTGGGTAGTGGATGGCGTACTCTTGCGAGACGAATCCGCCGTAGGATGTTCCGAAGATCGAGATCCGCTCCAGGCCCAGGTACTCGCGCAGGGCATCGACGTCTTCGGCGTTGTTTTCGAGCGAGTACGATTCGGGATCACAGCGGGTGCTGCGTCCCGAGCCGCGATGGTCGAGGTAGACCAGTTGCACGGTATCACGCAACGGCTCCATGCGCGGCTTCAGGTACGAGTGGTCGGCGCCCGGACCGCCGTGTAGCAGGAACAACACAGGCCGCTCGACCATGCGGTCCCCGTCGGGCACCAGACCCATGCCATCAATGTCGAAGTAAATCTCGGTACCGCGTACTTTGGCTTTCATCAAACAGACTCTCCGGTTTGGTTGACCCTTTGTGTACCAGACTTGCTAGGCACGTGAGGGGACGCAATGTTACAACACAATGCTCATGCGATTCCATGACCCTGCCGGCCGAGCGGAAGTCCAATGAGCCAAGACACACGAACCGCCAGCGACATCGAGGAACCGCCCAAGTCGTTACGGGGCGTGATCCGGCGCCTCGGTCCAGGACTCATTGTCGCCAGCACGTTGATCGGGTCCGGTGAGTTAATCGCCACGACGAAAACCGGCGCACAAGCGGGGATCTCGCTGCTCTGGCTCATCGTCTTCGGCTGCCTGATCAAGGTCTTCTGTCAAGTCGAACTGGGCCGCTACGTGATCAGCCAGGGCGAATCAACGCTGGCCGCCCTCAACCACGTGCCAGGTCCGCGGGCTCGAGTGAGTTGGATCCTCTGGCTGTGGCTGGGGGTCAGCCTGGCGGGATTCACGGTGCAGGCGGGAATCCTGGGAGGCGTCTCGCAAGCCCTGGCGATGACGTTTCCGCTGACCGGTGATTATCTGGCCGTGATCGAAAGCTCCGACCCGTCCACCAATGCCGCCACCTACGACAACAGGATTTGGGCCATCATCGTGGCGGTGTCGACGGCTCTCATTCTTTACCGCGGCCGTTACCAACTGATTCAAACGCTGGCCATTGTCCTCGTCTGCATGTTCACGGTGCTGACGATCGGAAACGCGATTGCCTTGCAGACGACCGAGCAGTGGCACATTCCGCTGTCCGAGTTCGTGCGTGGCATGTCCTTCACGCTCCCCGAATCCACGGGCGACAAGACCGTGTGGATCACCGCTCTGGGAGCCTTCGGAATCATTGGTGTGGGAATGGGTGACTTGGTGATCTATCCGTATTGGTGTCTGGAGAAGGGGTATGCCCGATTCGTCGGCCCCTGTAGCGACGATGAAAGTTGGGCTCGGCGAGCCCGTGGCTGGATCCGAGTGATGTACTTCGATGCGTTCGGGTCGATGGTGATTTACACACTGGTGACCGTGGCGTTTTTCGTGATGGGAGTGGCCGTGCTGCATCGCGAGGGGCTCGATCCGGACGGCATGCGAATGATCAGCACATTGGCGGCAGCCTATGTCCCCGTGTTCGGCACGCTCGCGAAGTGGCTGTTTCTGAGCGGGGCGATTGCCGTGCTGTATTCCACTTTTCTTGTTGCCGCGGCAAGTTTCGCCCGAGTCTACACCGATGCACTCAAGGTGTTTGGCGTCATGGCCGCGGACAACCAGCGGCATCATGAACGAGCGGTCTCACTGTTTTCGGTGGTCCTGCCAATGATTTCGTTGAGCGTCATTCTGACGGGTGCCAATCCGGTGAACCTGGTGCTGCTGGGCGGCGTCCTCGCTGGGGCCTTTCTGCCGGCCATCGGCTTTAGCATCATCTATTTGCGATTCACCAAGACCGATCGACGATTACGACCAAAGCCACTTTGGGACGTTCTACTTATTCTGTCGTGCGTTGCCACACTGACCACGGGAGCCTTTGGGATCTACAGCCGGTTCTTCTCATAGACCG
>CAUZVF010000712.1:0-4094 GCA_963582955.1 Planctomycetota bacterium | reverse complement strand
TGTTTGTTTCGACGCGTCGGACGGCGACGCGCAACAATCTCGACGACATGTGGAGAATTCGCGGTCAGCGCATCTTTGAATTCCAGATCGAGCAAGGTTTGCATGCCGTCAGTTTCGGAAACATGCCAATTGGAAAGACCATCTTCCGACGATGATGCGGACTTCGCCCGCACGTCCGTGATTTCCCACTCGGGTGCAATTCGGCAATGTACGGCGTATGTCAAACCAGACCGGTCAAACCAATGTGATTCTGACCTCAGCACCCACGTTTGCGCGGCTGTGTCGATTTCGGTCAAGCAATTTGTGACAACGTATGGCTTGGGATATTCGACATTCACGGAAATGCGACTGGATGGCGTCGATTCGTCGAAATCCAGAGTTTCAATTCCTTCGGCCGACACTGTTCCTGTTTGCCGGACTCCGCTGCCGAAAACGTCACGCAACACCAATGGCGACTCGACCTTCAATTGCACGCTTCCACTCATGAAGACGCCGCCGTCAATCTGAATCTTGGGCAATTTCAGCGGCTGGCCCAGACGAACCGGAGATTTCGCCGTTATCGAAATCGGCTGGCTACGACCCGTGAGCGGCGCAGGCAACGTAATCCGGACGCGTTTGACGCCATCAGTGACATCCGAACTCAGTTCCCATGCAATCGATTGTTCCCCGCCATACAAAACAGATTGAATATCCGTGCTTCCCGAGACGAGTAGATCGAATTTCTGGCGCTCGGCATTCAACACGTCAACGTACAAGCGAGTACGCATCTCGAGATCGGCTTCGCGGAAGACGTAAGCCGAATGTCGCTCGTAGAGCGTTGCCTCGGCGGGTTTTCGGTTTGACTCTTGCACATTTCGAATCTGCAATTGCGCCGTGGTGCGGCTGCCCAAATTCAATTCCCAAAGACTCCAATCGCGACGGCCACTACGGATTGGGCCGGTGACATCTCCGACAGCACACTGAAGTACGAATTGATTCGGCAATAGCAGCCTTAGTTTGCTGATAACTGCCGGAGCAATCTGGAAATCAAACTCCGTGCTGCTAATGCGCGGACGGCCCGCCAAGTTCCAAGTTCCGCTCATTCCGACTTCTTGTCGGTCGACAAACAGTTGGATGTGGCCGTTTTGGTCGGTTCCCCAAATCGCGTCGCCGTCATCCCAACTCAACTTGGATATTGCGAGTCCGATGGGGTCCAGACGCAGGAATTTGGCATCGCTCGAATCCTTGTTGACTTCATACGACAGCGAGCCACTGATTGAATTTGTTGCGGCGTTGAAACTGGCTGAGTATTCCGCGCGCCCGATGGTGGCGGCCGGCGGTTGGGTACGCCGCGGTTTCGCAGCTTGCAGCAGTCTCTTGAATTCGTCGATCGTAACTGTTTGCAAATCGTCCGTGAGCCAAATCTTTGGGTTATCGACCGGCACAAATATCTTCTTTATTCGGAATGGCGCTTCTTCTTGTGCTTCTTGTGCCGGTGAAGGAATTGGTAGAGTGAGCAACACCACCAAGATTAGGACGGTGCCGGAAAGGTAACTCGAAGGGAAATGAGGAAACGATTTTTTCATATCGCTTCGCTTTCTGGTTCGGGTGCCGAAACCGATTCCGACGAAACGATTTGTTCGTGCGGCTTACGCTGATCCGTCGAATCGTCGGGGCCGGTCGCAACGAGGATCGGCCGGTCGACGGTTGAAGCGTGCAACAAAATATCGCTCGGCGAAGAGAAGGCGACGACGGCTGGTGCCGGTTTCCGCCGAAATGCTGAATCGATCAGCATGCCAACGCCGGCCAGCGCCATTCCGAAAACCGCCGGCTGCCAGAGCAATTGGATTGGCTCGAAGTACCAGATGCTGACGACTGACACAACAAACGCAAGAATCAGAAACGTCAAAATGTGCCGCGTTGCGGGAAGTTTCCACAGAGTCATCCCCAGCACCAATCCCAACAGTAATCCCCACGAGATCGTGATTGTCATATTGAGCGACCGAAACGACACTTTTGGTGGTGAACCAGACGTGGTGAATCGATACGAGTTTCCTCGCTGGTTCGCTTTCTCTTGGTCTGACGTGTGGGAACTCAACAGCCAAGACGGCAGTTTGATTGACTTGGGTCCCGAGATCCGGGACCAAACAAAACGCTGCCGCTTCCACGAAAAGTCCGGCGTCATCGTCATTGGTGAAACAAACAAGTACTGGTCCCAAGGAAGAATGATCTCCCACGCCGTATGAGCCACTCGAACTTCATCCGAGAATCGCAGCGGTTGCAACTCATGTTGATCATTCGCCGACAGCCGTCCCGAGTCGAAGGAATCGAATTCGATCGAGAACACATGCTGCGTCTCGTTCGGCAGGTTTGGCAGCACGATTCGGCGCCAACTTGGCCGCGACGGAATCCGTTCCAGTCGTTGCCGCGAAAGCTTTTCGGGGCCCCACCAGAGATTTGCGACTCTCAGCGGCGTCGGTATCGAGAATTCCAAAAATCTTGGGCGTCCTTCGATGAAGAATGCGGCGACCGTGCTGCATCGGCCGGTCGATTCAATCTCACTTTGGATGAGTGCATTACGGATCCAATAACTATGTGTTGCATTGGAATCAGAAAAGCCAATCGAAAGCGGGATCGAGGCTTGCGGACTATTGGCGACCCAAGTCATGGTGTTTGGCAACGCGGACTGCTGGTTCCACGATTCGCCCGCCATCGCAACAGAGTAATCACCGTTGTCCGTGACGCTGAACAGGGTCGAGGAATACTCGAATTCCGCCGACTTCACAAATGGGATTTCAATTTGCTCGTCAGCCGTTGGTGACGGCTTCTTCGTGATTGGAATCGAAAATACTGCCCGTAGTTGAAACTTGCCGCGCATTGCTGTTTCAAGTTGAACTCTGGCCGAGCGGGCCGATCCGGACGCGGCGTTCGCGTCACCCGTCCAGATGGGAGTCACGGGAGTCCCATCTTCCAGAAACAACCAAGCGACATCGTCGGTTTGCGGTCCTTTGGCAATGCTTCTCGGCACAAGTAATCGAAGCTGCGACAGCCGTCCGTACGAGACGTCAAAACTCATCAATTGTTCAATGCGGATTGATGCGTCATTGACGATCGCTTTGACATTCGTTTCGGTGCGGACCACTCTCTCGTTGACAGACGCTTTTACAAGAAATGTGGGCTCGGTGGAATCCATTCGAAAATAGGATGCCTGCAACCCCACCAATTCTTCCGGCAATTCGATTTGGTCGCTCAATTGTCGGGGCAGCAGCGTTACCGAAGTTTCTCCCACGGATTCAATGTTAACAGGAATGTTGTCCGGTGCGGCGACCACTAACAACGTTGACGGCAAGTGACCGGCGGCCACGGCTGTGGGTAACGTTACTGGAAATGGTTCGTTGTCGGCCTGGATCGTTCGAGTTGCGCGTAACCGAACCGTAAACGTCCCTTTCTTGCGGTCGTCGAATTTGACAGTGATCGATTTGTCCGTCGATACTGATTGGAAGGGAATTTGCCCAACTTCCCATCCTTCATCGTTCCGATTGGGCCATTCGATTTCGATATCCGGTACCGTGCCTCGGTTGACCTCGAACGAGAATGCCGTGTCGAGTGTCGCTCGATCGGCCGAAACTCTTAGAAAGTGGATTGCCGAGACTGTGTAATTGGGTTCAATCTCGGCGAAATCGAATTGTAGCCGAAATGGCTGTTTCAGAAAGCGGTAAGCGCTGGTGATACGTGCGGGCTCGATCGACGGATCCGTATCCCAAAAACTCCTCACATCGCTGACATTCTTGCGGAGTACAAATCTCGACCCGGCCTCGTTTTGCGTGACTCGATAGCCATACGGAGACTGAAGTGCCACGTACCCAATCTGTTGTCGTGCGTTTTCAATTTCGAATCCTTCGACCGCGGGAACGCCGCCATTTTTTTGGAAGTCGTCGGCCGAGATCGTCCACTTCAATTTGACCGGCCCTTTCGTTCGCTCTGACAGCATCACTGTTGCGTGATTGGGATCACCAGCATCGACTTGAAAATCGCGTTCGTCCAACTCGACGGTGTCAAATCCAGCCGGCAATCGGACATCGATCCGATCAAAGCTGCCCTCGGTCGCCCGGATG
>CAUZVF010000711.1:0-4095 GCA_963582955.1 Planctomycetota bacterium | reverse complement strand
TGATTGAAAACGGTCTCTGGCAGCGGTTTGGCGGGTCGGGAATTGACGGCGGCCTCACGAAGGAACTTCAAGACTGATGCTGGTACGTCGTTTGGATTGCTGGCGTACTTTTCTAGGACCGCCAACGCGGCGGCATCGGTCGCGGAGTCGGTGACGGTTGGTCCCGATGCGATGACATCCAAGGGATCTCCGATAACGTCCGAGATAATCAGGCTGACGATCGTTGCGGCTTTCGTCGCGCGAGCCAGGTTGCCACCTTTGATTCGTGACAACCGTTTGCGCACGCAATTCAGTTCGTTGATGGTGGCGCCGGCGTGCATCAGGAATCGCGTGACGGCTTGCTTTTCTTGTAGAGTGATTTCGGGTATTGGAGCCGGCAGCAGGGCGCTCCCACCACCGGAAAGCAATACGATGCACAAGTCGCTTGGTCCGAGACTGGTAACGATATCGAGGATCTTCAACGACCCCGTCACTCCCTCAACGGTCGGTTCGTTCACACCGGCCGGACGGGCGGGATGAAGGTGGATCTTGCGTAACGGTCGAACGCAATCGGCGGGCACGTTGAGCCACCCGGTAACTTTTTGTTCAAGAATTCTCGGAGCGACACAATCTTCTATCGCTGCCGCCATGCCGGCTCCCGCTTTTCCGGCCCCGACGACGGCGATGAGGTTGACGTCTTTCAGTGGGATCTGATGTCCGCAAATCGTCAGACGATCGGCGTTACAGTCGATCACATCGCGGACGAGACGTTCGGAATCGACGGCATCGACTCCGGCCTGCCAAATCGCGCGTGCGTCGGCGCGTGGGTTTCTGGATGTCAACGATTTGAGTTCCTGCCTTGTGGTTCGAAAGAATCGAGATTACGTAAGGGCAGGATAAGCCGCATGGAATACGGGGGCAACTTGAGGAGTGGCACGAAGCGGGTTAGTGCAGAATCCCGAGATCCACCGACGCGAGCAGCCTGTTGATTTAATCCCCACCGACCTCGTGTCGGTGGAATTGTGACTCGTAAGCTACGCGAATTTCGGTAGCACTCAAGTCATTTTCCCACCGACACGGGGTCGGTGGGGTGGCGTGCATCGCTCACGCACTGGGTCGCAGATGCCAGTAGGCGGACAATACTTCGTAGAGGTCGGCGGAGATGCGGACTTCATCGTCGGCAAAGTCGTTCAGCCATGTGCGACGGCTCAGAACGGCGTCGGCGAGTATCGATGTGATCTCACTTAGACGCACATTGACTTCGGGTTCCGGAAGAGTGGCTACGTTGTCTTCACCCGTGAAAATTCTTAGTCGCGGTTGCATGAGTCGTCCTTCCCTGACGTAACGGTCGATGGCATTCCTGGTTGATCGCCGCAATTGGGTTTCACAGTAAACATCGGCAGCACGAATATGACGACTTGAGAAGTTTTTCCGGTCAGAACGATTTGCCACGTTTTTTTGATTGACACGTCGTCAAATCTGACCGTGTTCCACTCAACGATCCAAGCCGCCCGCAGTCGCACGATTGCCGGAATTGATCGGCAAGATTTGCCGGTACAACGACTAATGTGAAATCGGTTGAATTGAACAGAAGGTAACGGAGTCAACGAAGGTGCTCGCACTGGGACTCTTTGTTGACTCCATTGCCTTTTGTTCATGCATATGGGCGCTTGTGTTTCGAGGAGATAGGTGATCCAGTTTCAAGATGGCCTACAATGCACCTCGCAACGACATCTCATCAAACGAACTGAAACCATTCCCTTTTGCGTATCGCAGACGATTGGTTAATACTAAAGCGCTAAGTAGGTCCCGCGAGCCGAGCGGGACGCCGAAATAGGCTGACGACGGTGTGTGCGACGGTCTCGCTCGGCTCGCGAGACCTGCTTTTGCACGACTTAGCTTTGCAGTGTTAAGATGGCGAAGCGCACGCGCGGCGTGTTTGTTCTGAATGGTGAATCGGACTCTCGGCGTCGACATACAACTTTAGCTTTCTGATCAATCAACCATTGGTTGCGCTTGATAATACGAAAGACTTGCACCTATGGACGAACCCACCGCAGTGAATTTCGAACGAGTGGCGGGCGAATTGCGTCTGACGCGATCGCAGGTTGCAAGCGTGGTTGCTCTGCTTGACGAGGGCAATACGGTTCCGTTCATCACACGCTACCGCAAAGAGCGGACAGGCAATCTTGACGAAGAACAAATCCGGCAGGTTCAGCAGCGCGTGACTGCACTGCGGCAAATTGCCGATCGGGGGGAAACGATTCTGCGGCTGATCGACGCTCAGGGAAAACTGACACCCGAGCTGAAAGCCGAGATCAAAGCGGCCGAGACTCTGAAGCGTCTGGAGGATTTGTACCTGCCGTATCGCCCGAAGCGAAAGTCGCGTGCCATGCAGGCGCGGGAGCGCGGATTGGAACCGCTCGCCGATCAAATCTGGAATCGCGATGCCGCGCTAACGAGTCTCGAAAACGCGGCCTCGCAATTGATCGATCCGTCGAAAGAACTTTCCGAAACCGCGGACGTCTTGCAAGGAGTGTCTGATATCCTGGCCGAGCGTATCAGCGAGAATGCGGCAATCCGTGAACGATCCCGTAAAGTTGGTTGGCAGACTGGCACGCTGGCCGTGGCGGCGACAAAGGCGGGTAAAGAGTCCGGAGATGCTTATCGTGACTATTTCGACTATTCCGAAGCCGTGTCGAAAATTCCCCCGCATCGAATTCTGGCCTTAAACCGTGGCGACAAGGCGGGAGCATTGCGCGTTCGCTTGGAATGGAACGAGCAAAGCGCAGGACTCATGATCGCCGACGTCCTTGAATTCGCCAGCAATCCACACAATCAATTCCTGACGCGATGCGCGAACGATGCTCTGCAGCGTTTGATTCAACCCAGTCTTGAAAGAGAACTGCGCCGCGAACTCACCGACCGGGCCGAACTGCACGCGGTGTCAGTGTTTTCGCGAAACTTGCGGAATTTGTTATTGCAACCGCCGCTACAAGGACAACGTGTGTTGGCCATCGATCCGGGATTTCGGACGGGTTGCAAAATCGCCGTGCTTGACGAGTTCGGTCAGTGCCAGCACACCGACGTGATTTACGTCACGGGTTCCGAAGAAAAGCGTCAGGCGACGAAGCAGAAACTCGCCGAGATGGTGCGGAAACACGCTTGCGAACTGATTGCGATTGGAAACGGGACGGCATGCCGCGAGACGGAAGAATTGGCGGCAGAAACGATTGCCGAACACATTCCCGAATTGCGGTACATCATCGTCAATGAAGCCGGTGCCAGCATTTATTCGGCCAGCACAGTCGCACGGGAAGAGTTTCCCGATCACGACGCCACGGTTCGTGGAACGATCTCGATCGGGCGACGGCTGCAAGACCCGCTCAGCGAGCTTGTCAAAATCGATCCGCAGCACCTGGGCGTCGGCATGTATCAACACGATGTGGCTCCGAAACGGCTGAAAGAATCGCTTGATCAGGTCATCGAATCGTGCGTGAATTTTGTCGGCGTTGATTTGAATACGGCGAGTTCATCATTGCTGCGATATGTATCAGGTTTGAATCAGTTGATTGCCCGCCGCGTCGTCGAATGGCGCGAACAACACGGACGCTTTACTAGCCGCCAACAATTGCTCGAAGTTGCCGGCATCGGCAATGCGACGTTTACACAGGCGGCGGGATTCCTAAGAATCCCTGGTGGCGATGAACCGCTCGACCGTACATGGATTCACCCCGAGAGCTATCCTGTCGCGAATAAAATATTGGATCGCCTGTCTCTGTCGGCCGAGACGCTCTTCAGCGGCAACGCGACGGCATCGGAAATCCGCTCGCGTGTTTCCGATATGGATTCCGAGCAATTGGCCGCCGATTTGGAAGTCGGGATTCCCACACTCACCGATATCTGCGACGCCTTGTCGCGTCCTGGCCGCGATCCTCGGTCAAATTTGCCGGGGCCTGTGTTCAAACGTGGAGTGATGCGACTTGAGGATCTCGCCGAGGGATTGGAACTGCGAGGTGCGATTCTGAACGTCGTCGACTTTGGCGCCTTCGTCGACATCGGACTGAAAGACAGCGGGCTGGTGCATATCAGTCAAATGTCGGCGAATTTCGTGAA
>CAUZVF010000710.1:0-4100 GCA_963582955.1 Planctomycetota bacterium | reverse complement strand
TTTTGCTTCTCTTTGGTTCTCTCTGTCTCCTCTTCCGATTCTTCGGGCTCAAAAAATGTCGTCGTGACAACCGCTGGCTGTTCCGGAGCGTTCGAAAGCGAGAGTTCCTTCTTCACGACCCCAGATTCCTGTCCGACAATCGTTTTTTCTTCCTCGGCGCAGTCGGGACATTTTGAAGGAGCTTTGGCCTTGACCGGAATGCGGTACTTGCGTCCGCACGACGGGCAACGCCACTCTTGCCGAGTTTTCACGGCTTTGCTCATTCAAAATGTTTCCCGCTAGCCAATTGCAATCTTGATTTAAAACGCTTTCTCGGTAATACCCGGCCATTCATCAGTTCGAAAAGGAGATGCCGGCAAACCAGCACTATTGTACAAAGTGGCAACGGGGTTATCGGCCCAGGCGTAACGGACCGCAATGGGATTTGCGACATTCTTGTGCGAGAGATGGACTACTCCATCGACAATCTTCGCGTCGGCCCAAACGAATTTGCGATCCTCGCCAGCGATGGCGAATCCTTTCAACACGCCACCTTTCGCCGACAATCCGTTGGCGTGATTGAATCGCACTTCGATCTTGCCCGGCACGAGTTCGATTGATGCCAACGCCGGTCCGGAAAACTCCACGTCCTTTTCGTACGTGTTTGCCAAAGCCCACAGAGCCAGACGGTTGCCGACGTCTTGTTTGTTTTTCGGATGAATGTCTCTGGCTTCTCCGATATCGGTGATCACCGCTTGGCCGGTGTTCGACAGCTTGCGGAGCGTCATGGATTGAGCCTCACGCAATTCGGCCCATGAGCTGTCGCCGGGTTTCTCCTGAACTGCCTTGAAATTGGCAAGTTGCACGAAGATAAATGGAAAGTCATTGCTCCATCGCTTTCGCCAGTCGCGGATCATCGTGGGAAAAACCGTCCGGTATTGAAAGGCACGTCCTGCATTCGATTCGCCTTGATACCAGATGGCCCCACGCATCGCGAACGGAATCAGCGGAGCGATCTTGCCGTTGAACAACATGCCGGGATAATGAGTTGACAGTTTCGGCGGCGGAGCGAGCCGAGGCCTGCGTCGTGGCCGTTTGCCGTCTGCCTTGGCTTTAGCCGCCGCAACCTTCCACTTCGCCAGTTGCGTCTCGAATCTCGCTTTTGCTTGCTCGGGATCGTAAGCAGCCGCCGATTTCTCCCACCGATCGAGCAACGGTTTCAAGGTGGCCTGTGCCTTCAGTGCCGGCCGGCTGGTCCATGATTCCGCCGGAGTGCCACCGACCGACGAATTGATCAAACCGATCGGCACGTCCAAATCCTGGTGAATTCGGCGGCCGAAGAAATATCCCACCGCCGAGAATCCCGCCACGGTTCGCGGAGAACATTGCGACCAACTGCCCGTAAAATCGCCTTGTGGAACATCCGTCGCAATTCGTCGGACGGAAATCAGTCGGATTTCAGGGAACTTGGCGGACGCGATTTCCTGTTTCGCGTTGTTGACGCGGTTGACCGACATGGCCATGTTCGATTGGCCCGAGCATAGCCAGACTTCTCCCACCAACACGTCTTGGAATGTGATCGCATCGCCGCCCGACGATTCGACCTTCAGCCGATGCGGACCGCCAGCGGCGAGCTTCGCCAATTGAACCTTCCATAGTCCATGCTTGTCAGTAGTGCCGTTGACCGTTTGGCTGGCAATCGACACTTTGATTTCGCTGCCCGGTGCGGCCTTTCCCCAAACCGGCACGACGCTGTTTCGTTGCAGTACCATGTGATCGCCAAAGATCGACGGCAAGTGAAGACTGTTGGATTCCGCGTGAACCGGCGGCACGGCGAGACCAAGCACAATTGCAAAGGCGGTCAGCGACAAACGGGTTTGGCTCATTAGTAGCTCCTTGGGCATTGAAGGCGGCAATAACACCATCCTTTATAACGGCGTTGATTCCGTGGTGCAAAACCACAACCACCGAGCCATCAAGTGCGGTTCACCGTGAATCAACACATCGCTAGAATGTAGGTCCCGCGAGCCGAGCGGGACCTCCAGAACCTCTAAGAATAACAGGCTAGCGGGAACCGTGAGGTTCCTGGCCCCCACCAACCGAAATCTCCGCTCTTCAGCGAATCTCGCTCTAGTGCAAGAATCCCCGAGAATCCCCATTCAAATGCCCACGACAAGTCCATCAGATTCACACGATCTCCAAGCTCGTTACGAATCCATTCTGGATCAACAACAAATTGGCTGGACTTCCAATCGAAGTTTTTTGCGCTGCCTGGGGCGTGGTGGCCAGGGAATTGTCTATCTGAGCATGCGTCAGGGTGCCGACAACTTTCAGCTACCCGTCGCGTTGAAACTGTTCTCGCCCGAGCAATTCCATGACGACGGCGGTTACGAACGCGAGATGTTACGGATCGCTCAGGTGGCCGGACATGTCGCTCGAATTCAGCACGACAACCTGGTCGACGTCCACAATTTCATCACGCAAGACGAAATTCATGTGATGGAAATGGAGTGGATCGACGGTTTTGACCTGCGGAGCCTACTGCAGCCGAGCATGTTGCAACAAATGCGCGAACACGTGACCGACCGCCGTTGGAAACGGATCAACAACGTTGTCGTCACCAAGGGACAACAGCACTCGCGACTAAAACCAGGAATTGCGATTGCCATTCTCAGAGAATGCCTGGCCGGTATCGCCGCCTTACATCGCAACGGCATTGTGCACAACGATTTGAAGCCTTCGAATATCATGCTGAAACGCAGTGGCAACGTGAAGGTGATCGATATTGGTTCGGCCTTCGAAATTGAACACGCACCCAAGGAGACGGCATGCACTCCGGCCTATGCTGCTCCGGAAGTGCTGCAGGGTTCCGCCGCGACTCCGCGGTCTGACCTGGCCAGTCTGGGTTATATGCTGCTGGCGTTGTTATCGGGATCGCAATGTTTTGCCGGCATGCAATACGCCGAACTGATTGATTCCAAGAAGTCGATTCTCGAACAACTGCCAACACTGCTGCCGGCTGAGGAGTTCGCTTATTCCGACCTGCTGATCCCTCTAATCCGCAATCTGGTCGACCCCGATCCGTCACGTCGGTTTCAAAGTGCGGAAGACGCCGATCTGGCCGATTGCGGAGCCGCCAACTTCGAACGCGAACTCGTCAAAGGCGACTTGGCCAGCGAATATCAAAACGATATTCGCCAATGGGTCGAAGAAGTCGAAGCCGACATGAGCACCGATGATCCTGATCCAGATTCCGGACTCGCGTCAACACGTCCCGTGACACGCGATTGAGACGGCGAACCGCACTTCCTCAACAGCTACGAATGGCAGGAAGCGCCGAGGCCGCATATCTTTGCTGATCGCGTGTGTTTACCGGCAACTTTCGACAAGCACGTTCACGATATCTCGCACGATTCGCTCGAACGACCGGCATCCTCGATCACGCACCCGATTCGCAACATCGCGGTGGACAACAACGCAAAGGCATGTCGATCAATTGACATGTGCCATGCGGATTATTCAGGCGAGCGGTGACAGAGTTCATATTTGAGCAATGGATGGAATCATTGTCACACTCTGGAGATTCGCCGAATCTCGCGAGAATCGTGAATAATTCGGCATAGCCGTTTTTTTGTAACAAATGAATTGTCACTCACTGAGGATGGACACCATGAAGAAATTAGCACTTACAATCTCGTCCCTGGGACTTTTTCTATTCACGGCCGGATGCCAGTCAACCAGTTGTTGCCAGCCCGTTATCATTGACTGCGGTCCGACCTGCATGCCCGAGCCTCTTTACGGTAGCCCTTTCGGCGGATATCGCTCGGGACCCTTTACGTCAGGATGCAGCAGTTGCAGTAAGGGCAATTGGTTCTCGAATATGATGCCGGGATTCTGACACGCGCAGCTTTGTGCGACAGCGCGGACGTTGTGCGAAACGTGGATCTCGCGAGCCGAGCGAGATATTTCCACACGTCGTCATCAGCGCAATTCAGGGTCCCGCTCGGCTCGCGGGACCTACTTCGCACCGACCGAAAAAAAACGGGCCAACCTGCAACTTGGTCGCCTATCCCGAATTATTCGTAACCCGAAGCGTAAGCGAGGAATTCAACATGTTTCCT
>CAUZVF010000709.1:0-4100 GCA_963582955.1 Planctomycetota bacterium | reverse complement strand
AATGGATTCCCAGCAATCCCAACATCAGGAGGATTGCCGTGTAGGAACCATACCTGCCGATTCTGGTCGCAAATGAACTCATGTTGCCTGCTAGAGGGCGGAGTTTTCCGTGCGTGGAAGGATTTGGAACCTTAACGGTTCCGGTCGTCAAATCGACGAGCCAGGGAATTCTGTATTGCAATTATCGGGGTTATTCAGCCTGTTGGACTCGCGCGAAGTTTGCCCAGACAGCGCGTTCGGTATGAAATGGGTGAAATGTCCGACAAAGTCCCTCACGCGGTGGTTTTTCGTGGCGAAAAACGTTGTCGATTTGAAACACGTTCACAACGGAGTCTCGCGAACGTAAGTGCGGAATTCTACTAGAGTTTGAGAAATTCACCAATATGAACCGTTTCAAGATGTCAACACAGCACGGAAAGTCCCTATCAGTCAAATATTAACATAACTAATTGGTATATACAGAGTTATGGCCACTAATCCGACTAAGATCGACGGACCGGCACAAAATCTGTTCTTATGGCGTTCCTAACCAGAGGAGTGTGGAGCAACCATGAGCTTGAAATCCAGATTGCCAGACGTTGGCGAAGCAGAACTCCCCCGCGAGTTGATCGATCTCGCGAAACAAATTGCCGCCCTGCCCGATCCCGTCCAAAAAGACCTCGATGTCTGCTATGGCCGGGTTGTCGAGGCTGTCAAACGCCGGCGGCGGATTCTGACGCTCGTTCAAGAAGCACTGGCCCAACTGCGATTGGACATCAAATACTTGATGTTCGACTTGGAAGTCACTCGCAAGGAACGCGACGAATTGCGAGAACGGCTTGACTGAAATAGCCCGAAAGCCGTTCCGGCTCTCGCTGATGTGATCTACGAATCGCTCGTTGAATTCCGTCGATCTTGTTCTGACGGATTCTTCTCCATCCCGGTTTGCTCGTTGTTTTCGGCCGTCCCGCGCATGGCCCACAACTGAGCCAGTATCGTTCCGGTGAGCATGCATCCGAAAGTGTAAAGTGCGGGCGGCAACGCGGTGATCTTTTGATCTTTGAATAATTGGTCCGCCATAATCGACCCGAGCCCGGCGTTTTGCATGCCGACTTCCAAGGTCAGCGCACGCCGCATCGTGCCGGGCAGCCGTAACACACGGCCTCCAACAAATCCGGCCGTGTAGCCGAGCAAGTTGATAACCAGCAAGACAACGATCAGCGTGCTGCCTGCCGTTCCCAGATTCGTGTGGTTGGTGTTCACGACGACGGCAATGATCCACAGAATCGTCAAGTTGGCGATCACGGGACCCCAGCGTTGCATGAACCGCTCAAGCGCGGAATTTTGTCGCGAAAGGAAGTGGCCGAGCAGCACTGGCCCGACAACTTGAAAGATCAAGAGCTTGAACGCTTCGATCGCCATCGCCGTGGCATCGACATTCGTCTGCTTCAGCATGACGTACAACACAGCCGGCACGACCAACGGAGAAAGCAATGTTGCCGACGTCGTCAAGCTGACGGAATAACTGATGTTTCCACGCGCCGTCATGGTCAACACGTTCGACGCCATCGCTCCGGGAACACAGCCGACCAGGATGACTCCCAGCATCAAGTCTTGCGGCAGATTCGCGAGGCGTCCGACAACGAACGCCAACACCGGCATTACCGTGTATTGAATGGCGGTGCCTCCCAAGACAGCCGGCCAGCGTCGCACGACTTCACGGATCTCGTCACGCGGCAATAGGCAACCAATCGCAAACATGGTTGCCGCGAACAAGTATTTCAGAGCGGGCTTCGTAATCGCGAATGGATCAAACGCAACGGCGTCGGCATTCCCAGATGGCGCGGGGGAAATCCAAGTTGGCCATGCATAGGCCACCAACGAAAGTAACGTCAGCCAAATTAGCAGATAACGCTGCAACATGAGACACCGTCTATCTTAAGCGGCAGGTTTAACTCGTTTAACCGCGATCCATAGGAAGTTGCCGCGAAAGTCTCCGATGTGCAGCGACGCATGGACGGCAACTTCCGGCGGGGAGCGCGGAACCGTGGTTCGATGGGACACCGACCATTACGCGCTCCCCGCCGGAGTCTGCCAATGATGTTGCCCCTGTTTTCGTTTACCAACGCCGGCAGACTCCTCTGGGTCGCGGTTAAACGAATACTAAGACATCGTTGGGATTCTGTCGTAATCGGCTTCGTTCCACAACAACATCGGCGCCCGAGTTGCCCGAAAACCGACAACAGGTCATTTCGGGATCAGGTTGCTATAATTCGCGCCACAATGCCTTACGACCACCTGTCTGATTTTCTGTCTGAGTTGGAAGCCGACGGCGAATTGCTTCGCGTTTCCGCCGAAATTGACGCCGATTTGGAACTCGCGGCGGTTATCGACCGAGTTTGCAAGTCATCCGAATCCTCCCCCGCCGTGCTGTTTGAAAACGTTCGCGGACATACGACACCAATCGTGGCGAACGTCCTGGGCAGTGAACGTCGGATTTGCAAGGCGCTGAACGCCGAGTCATTGGAAGAAGTCGCCGATCGAATCGCCACGGCGATGAAACCTGAAATTCCAACCGGGTGGCTCGACGCATTCCGCTTGGTACCCGGACTGGTTGAACTCACCAAGGTCCCGCCAAAAACCGTCGATTCGGCGATCTGCCAACAAGTGGTGAAGATGGGTACTGACGTCGATCTGAACGAACTTCCTATTCCCCGTTGTTGGCCCCAAGAAACCACGCCGACCATCTTGTGCGGTCAGGTCTTCACCCGGTATCCCCGCGCCGAGATTCAAACCGTCGGATTGCCGACGATTCAGGTACGTGGCCGCGACTTGTTGGCGATTCCATGGACTGTCCACGATGAGGAAATGGCGATTTTCGAGGAATACCGCGACGGCAATCAACAGATGCCCATCGCGATTGCTCTGGGCGGCGACCCGGTCTTAACTTATTGCGCCAGCGCGCCGCTGCCTGCGAAAACAGACGCCTGCCTGTTGGCGGGTTTTCTGAGAAACAAGAACGTCGAATTGGTGCGCTGCCGTAGCGTGGATCTGAATGTTCCGGCACATGCCGAGTTTGTCATTGAAGGACTAATCGACACGCAAGCCGAATTTGAATCCGTCGGACTAACCGCTGCCGCGACGGGATTCTATCGGCTGGCTGAAACGGCCCCCATCGTCAGAGTCACCGCGGTCACTCATCGTTCGAACCCGTTGATGCCGGCGATGATCCTCGGAAAGCCGCCAATGGAAGACTTCTGGCTGCAAAGAGCGAGCGAACGCATTTTCGCGCCGTTTGTGAAATTGTTCATTCCCGAAATCGTGGACTTTCACATGCCGCGGGCCGGAGTGTTCCGAAATCTCCTCTTTGTCAGCATTCAAAAGCGATATCCTCAACAGGCTCGAAAAGTCATGCACGCGATTTGGGGACTGGGACGCCTTTCGCATTCGAAGCTGATCGTTGTTGTCGACAGCAATGTCGACGTGCATGATGAAGAGCAAGTTTGGTTTCATGTCGGAGCCAACATGCATCCAGGCCGCGATGTGATTTTCAGCGAAGGCCCGACGCACATGTTTGATCATGCGGCACCGATTCGCGGAATGGGACACAAAATGGGTCTCGACGCGACGCGAAAGCTGTCCGATGAAGGCCATCCCCGCGACTGGCCAGATTCCTTGGTGGTCAGCGACGAAATTCAACAACTGGTCGATCGCCGTTGGAACGACTATGGTTTAGACGCCTGAAGTTAGTACATGCTGCCAAGTAGGTCCCGCGAGCCGAGCGGGACGGCGCCCTCGGCTGGCCAATTAGCAACAGAAAATGACGTTTTCAACCGCGCGAAGAAAAGCAGTAAAGTAGAACCAACCCACAAAAATGAACGTCGACAAATCCGGCCAACGAATTCGCCAGATGTTTGGTGAGATTTCCGGCCGGTACGATTTCCTGAACCATCTGCTTTCGGGCGGCACGGATTATTACTGGCGGTGGCGAGCCGTCCGCGCGGTGCCGATCAGCGACAATGCCCCGATCCTGGATGTCTGCACGGGGACGGGAGATTTGGCGTTCGCTTTCTGGAAGCGCTCGCGTGGAAACGTTCCCGTCATCGGCGCGGATTTCACGC
>CAUZVF010000708.1:0-4102 GCA_963582955.1 Planctomycetota bacterium | reverse complement strand
ATCAGCCAGCCGCGGCCTTTGGGGCCGTTCAGTTCCTTCCGCAGTGCAACCGGATCGTTGTCACGGTTTTCCCACAGCTTGGGATTCACGATTCCACGGCCGGGCATTACCGACGGAAGACAGCCGGTGACGTGCGGCATGAAGATGATGTCGGCTCCCATCATCGTTGTAATTCGGACGTTTTCGACCAGATTGTTGTCGTAACAGATCAGGATGCCACATCGGCATCCCAGCAGATCGAAAACGACGTACTCGTTGCCCGACGACATTTGCGGGTTCAAGAATGCGTGCAGCTTGCGGAACTTGGCGACCATGCCGTCAGCCGTCACGCACACATACGTGTTGTAGATGTCGCCGTCATCGAGCTCCATCAGTCCTGCTAAAACGGGGACGCCGCATTCGCGTGAGATATCAATCAGCTCGCGTGTGCTCGGGCCATCGGGCACTGGTTCGGCCAATTCGGCGAGCTGTTCTTTTGAGTAAGTCTGCACGAACGAGTAAGCCGAGATGCAACATTCGTGAAAGCTGACAACCTCGGCCCCTTGCTGCACCGCTTGTGCTGTCAACGACCGGATGCGTGACAGGTTGTACTGTTTGTCGCCGTTGCGGTGCTCGAACTGGGCGGCGCCAATGCGAATGTCTCTCATGATGCCCAGAACTTCTCGCCGTGCCAGTTAAACGCGGGAGTCGTTTCGACTTCGACGTCGCCGTGTACTTTGGTCTGACACGACAATCGCATCTTATCTTCTTCTCCGATGCGTGCGAAAAATGCAAACGGTACAGGTATACATTTCAGCATATTCATTTTTTCCCAGAATCCTTGGCGGCTGACATTCTCGGTGCCCTTCTTGATGCGCACCGTGCACGTTGTGCACATCCCAAAGCCAGGGCAATGCAAGACTTTGTCGATCCCGCTGTAAACCTCGATACCGGCTTGTAACGCGGCAGCTCTGAGATTTGTGCCATCGGGAACATCGACGGTTTTCTTCTCTTTGACAAAATTGATCGTGGGCATATTCTCGCTTCCGATTCTTGAAATCCAGTCCAGCACGGCTGGATGATATAGAGGACACAACGGATTTTCCAGCAGTCGCCGCTGTTCGACATGCCGTCGGTGATTGCCATCCGTATGGCCTTGCCAATCGCGGGCTGTTGCGGTTGAATGTGGCAATTCGTGAACCTGAACCATAAGCGGGATTGTTGCAAATGGAAGTCAAAGTCACCGACACACTCTGGCACGAAGTCGAAGCGGATTGGCTGGTCGTTGGAGTCACCGAATCATCCGAATTGACGGCGGCTCAGACAGCATTGGACGCGGCATTGGGCGGCCAATTCGCTCGATTGCGAGAATCTGGGGACCTGTCGGGGAAACAAGAGGAAACGCTCGCGATCCACGACGTTCCAGGAATCGCGGCACAGCGTTTATTGTTTATTGGTTTGGGCGACGGCGCCAATTTGACTCTGGCAGCCTACAACAAAGTGATGATGACGGCGGCCCGCAAAGTATCGGGGAAACAAGATCGATCGATCGCTGTCGTGTTGCCCGACGCCGAATTGGACGACATTTCATTGGTCCAATGTGCCGAAACACTCGCGGCGGCGATTCCTGTCGGTTCCGCCGGGCAAGATCTTTATCGAGCGGAACGGGATCATTTTGAATTCAGCAGTGCCCAGATCGTCGTTCCGCCAGAACAAAACACCGCCGAGATTGCCGACGCCGTTCAAAAAGGTGCAATTCTCGGCGAGGCAATCAACTTGACTCGTGAATTGGTGAATCGGCCGGCTGAAGAGGTATTCCCAGAGAGTATTGCCGAACGCGCCGGGCAAATCGCCAACGACGTTGGGCTTCAATGCGAGGTCTTGGATGAAGACCAACTGCGTGACGAAAACATGGGCTCGTTACTGGCAGTCGCACGCGGCAGCGACCGGCCTCCGCGGGTCGTTGTTTTGAAGCATCAACAAGGCGGTAATGACGCGCCAACGCTCGCGCTGGTCGGTAAGGGAGTCACCTTTGATAGCGGCGGACTTTCGTTGAAACCGAACGATTCGATGTTAACGATGAAGTGCGACATGGCGGGTGCCGCGACAGTGCTGGGAGCGATGACGGCGATCGCCCGTCTGCAACTCCCCGTCAATGTCGTCGGCTATCTTGGTCTCGTCGAAAACATGATCAGTGGCCGATCGTACAAGTTGGGTGACGTGCTGACCGCTCGAAACGGTACGACAATTGAGGTTCACAATACCGACGCGGAAGGCCGTTTGGTCCTGGCGGACGTATTGAGCCTTGCCGTCGATCGCGGAGCCGACAAATTGGTCGACCTGGCAACTCTGACCGGAGCCTGCGTTGTCGCTTTGGGAGAAGAAATAACCGGTGCGTTCTCGAATGACGAAGATTGGTGCGACTCGGTTGTGAACGCAGCTCGCAACGCTGGCGAGCTAATCTGGCAAATGCCAATGGACGATCACTTTGCCGAGTTGTTGAAGAGTGACGTGGCCGACGTCAAGAATGTCGGGCCACGCTGGGGCGGAGCCATCACGGCAGCCAAGTTCCTCGAAAAATTCGTCAGCGAGACACCGTGGGTCCATCTCGACATCGCGGGCCCGTCGTTCGCATCCAGCAATAAACCACATCGCGAAGGCGGAGCCACCGGATGCATGGTGCGCACTCTGATCGAACTAGCTTCGGCGCAACTCACCTAGCCAATGTGAAACATTTCAGTCCTCGTTTAACGGTAAGCCGACGAAGGCGACTGCGTGCATGAAATGCCATCCGTCCACTCACTCGGCGAATCGCAGTCCCCTTCGGCTTGCGAAGTCTGTGGTTTTGGAACACTGACCTGCACTAATTTGCGCTAATTGAATTAGCGAGGATTAGCGCAGATCAGCGTTCCCCGACAATCCATGGCTCTGGCGGTGGTTACTGATTAACGGTCGGATTGATGATTCCCTAGAAATGACCACGAGGAACGAACCAATGCGATATCGCGAAATCGTTGTCGAAGGCACGCCAAAAGAATTAGGCAGGCAGATCGGCGAAGCAGCTCGTGACGAAGTCCGGGGATTCTGTCAAGTTGCTTTAGCACGAGTTCAGAGGACGGTCGACATCTCGAGCGAAAAGGCCATGTCGATCGCAAACAAGTGCATTGATCTTGCCCGACGATACAGCAGTGACATGATCGACGAGCTTGAAGGCACGGCCGAAGCAGCCGGTATTTCGTTGGCCGATTTGATGCTGTTACAGGTTCGCAATCAATTCACGAACGAGCCGGAATCGGGTTGTACGTCACTGGCAGTCGCCCGTTCCGAAGACGGAACGGTAGTCGCGCAGAATTGGGACAACGATCCAGCTCTCGATGAATTCACGGTCGTACTGACTCGGCGACCGACTGGGAAGCCAGCGCTGACAACTCTGACCCAAGCCGGGTTGATCTCGTACATCGGATTCAACGACGCGGGAATCGGTGCTTGTTTGAATACGTTGCCCGCACCCAGCCGGGCGATCGGCGTGCCGCATTACTTTACGTTACGCGGCATCTATGAATCCGATTCGCTGGACAGCGGCGTTGGCGCGGTCAAACGGGCGGAACGAGCCATCCCGGCCAACATCATGCTGGCCACTCCGCAAGGCCCGGCCGATTTGGAAATTACGATCGACGACGTCCACGTGCTGCGTGACGAAAACTCGGGATGTGTCACGCATACCAACCACTGTCTGCATCCCGATTTGGAGCCGATCAATGCCGACTTTCCCGAGCTGATTCAGTCGCAGCCTCGAAAACGCCGCGTTGACGAATTGTTGGAAACAGCCGGCCGATCAAGTGACGTCAACGCGATCAAGCATATCCTGAGCGATCACGAAAATTACCCCACATCAATCTGTCGTCATCAGAACAATGACCCAGAGACGGGGTTCTGGCAAACAGTCTTCTCGGTCATCATCGAACCGCAGGCAAAACAAATGCACGTCGCCCGCGGCACCCCCTGCGATCATCCGTTCGAAACCTACCGTATGTGTGGTTAAAACCTCGTCCGAATTTGTCAGCCAATAGATGTCGCGTTTTGGCGGATCATGGTTCTTCTGGTTCGCCACCCAAACTCTCGC
>CAUZVF010000707.1:0-4103 GCA_963582955.1 Planctomycetota bacterium | reverse complement strand
TTTGAGACGGCCGTCCTTCGCCAATAGATCTTGCCAATCCAAGTGAGCCGAACCGGGAATACGTCCGCCGGCAAACTCGCGGTCGCTGCGAGTGTCAACCACTTTGATTTTTTTTGACTTCAGCGATTTCTTGAGAAAGTCGATTTCCGCCAACCGGTCACTCTGAAAACGCGGCTCGAACTTGGTGGCCGCGATCTTCGCCGCCGCCGTCTGTGTCGGACCGCCGGCTTGGACCCAATGCCGAAAACTGCCATTCAGAATCCCAGCGTTTTTGACGCCGACGTACTTCAGTAACCACCAAATGCGGGCGGTACTGGCAAGGCTGCTTCCGTAAACAACGACTTGCGTGTCTTTCTTGATTCCCAACGCACCAACTTTGCTGGACCACGCTTTCACGTTGTGCAGTCCGTGGTTTGCCGTGGCGAGCGTCTTCCAGCTTCCCACATCAACTCGGACAGCACCCGGTATGTGACCCTTGGAAAAATCGTTCTTTGATCGGGCATCGACGACTCGCAGCTTGGCATCAGACAACTTCTTAAGGAGCTGATCCGGCCCGATCAACATCGGTGGCTTAGTCGTTTCCTGTCCGTCGACAGTTACCGACAACGACAAAAGAGATCCCAGCAGAATACATCGTGTCCACTTCATCAGTCGTACCTCCGATCCTAAACTTTGGCGACCGTTATCCTTGAGTTGGCAGCTTGTTGAATGCGATGCACGATCAGTCTACAGTCGGCATTCGAATTCCGATACGAAGCACTTCAATTCGATTGGATCAAAGAGCACGACCGATGCAGGAAGAAACCACCGACATTTGCGATGCGTGGCGAAGGGTTCGTGAAAGACGCGGAAAGCTCACAACGAGACTGAGACATTCGCGGCGAAACCTGATTTCGAAACCACATTCATCGCCACACTCAGCACCGACTTCATCACCCGACCGGGTGCAATCGATGACAATTGTCATCGATTGCGGGTGTCGTCGGCCGCAAGAGCAGCTGACAGCCAAGATGTCTGACGGACTTGCTTGTGAGTCTGAACCGGGCCGCCACCGCGTCTTCCGAGCGATCCCCGCCAGCCTGCGGCACACGCTGACGGTAAACAACGGCAGCCAGTTCACACGCCATTAACAACTCAGCCACCGCTTGGGACTGCCGATCCACTTTGTGGACTCGGACTGCCCGTATCAGCCCGCGACTAACGAGAACACAAACGGTTTCCTGTGTCGATACGATCTGAAAGGTGCGGACTTTCTAGCAATCTCCCATCGGGACCTTGCGTTCGTCGTCGCACGTCCCAACAATCGTCCTCGAAAAGGACTTCCTCGGGAGGTTCTCGTACAAGCCAGTGTTGCGCTTCAGATTTGAATTCGCGACGGAACGCAATCAGCTAGCCAGTTCGATCGAACTCGTTGACACGAAGTGAGTTCAACGCAACGATGATCGCTGCAAATACGACTTTGTGGATTAGACGGAACGATTCCGCCTAAAAACGAGCTGCTGAGCGAGGATATTTATGAGCAAAGCGAATGATCGAGCACTTCGTTTTTACAATGAAGTGTTGGGGTTGGAGAGGTTGCATTACGGAATTTGGTTGCCGGATGATGAGATTTCAATTGTCAACCTAAAGGAAGCGCAAGAAAGATATAAAACTCATCTTATCGATAATATTCCTGACGGTGTAAAGAACATATTGGATGTTGGGTGCGGTACAGGAATATTGACCAAGGAATTGATTGGTCTCGGGTATGATGTCGAAGGATTATCTCCTGACATCAACCAGAAGAAAATGTTTACAGAAAATATCGATGCGATCTTTCATCATTTGACTTTTGAGGAATTCTCTGAAATCGATCGGTACGATTGCATAATTATGAGTGAATCCGCTCAATATATTAGTATCGAGAAGATTTTTGAAAATGCTAAACGATCCCTCAAACAGAGTGGTTATTTGATGATTTGTGACTACTTTGTTTTAACAAATGCCGTGGGGCCATTCGGTAACAGTGGGCATGATTATGAAGTTTTTATGAACCATGTTAAAACTAATGGCCTAACAGTTATATCTGAGGATGATATAACCGAGAGTGTCACTAAATCATTAGATCTCGGAAAATCTCTCATTGAAAGAGCATTGTTAGGTTTAGAAATAGTGACAGAGAAAGCACGCGATAGGCACCGACATGTAAGTAGATTCCTATTGTGGCTGTTTAAGAAGAAAATCGCAAAGTTACAGCAACAATTCCAATTATTGGATTCAAGTGAGTTTAAGAAAAACAAGACATACCGATTTATGCTATTGCAAGTCAGCAACGACACCTGATTACGAAACCACTTTCTTCAGCGTGCTGCGCACGAAATCATCATCCCGCTGTGTTCGAATGCTCTTCAGCCGACGCTCGACGATTGCTGCGGCCTGCTTGTTGTCGTAGCGATGCTCATTCAGCTTCGCGATCTTGGTGACTCTTCCACTACCGCCGGTGCGCAACGTCGTCAGAAGATCGGCTACGGCTTGGCGATGAACTCATAGTGTGTGGCAAATATTCCGGGCCGTTTTGAACGGCATCTCAATATCGGCTCAGTCACCGCGATAGAATCTTGTCACGCACAGCTCGTGCCGATCGTGACATCTCGGTGGTATGCCCCTCAAGAGTGCAGTATGATATGTACGAGATTAAATATGTTCTTACAGCGATGTCAAAATTGCATTCCGATTGATTGGGAGTCCGTTTGATGGCTCGGAATGAAGAATTTGTGTCGGTGCCGTCGGATTTGACGCGACGCAGTGCGCTTCAGATTGGCACGGGTTTGTTTGGACTGTCGTTGCCGCAATATTTGGCGGCAGCTCGGGCAGGTTCCGTTGACGAATCAAAACGCGATATTTCGTGCATCTTTTTGTTTCTGGCCGGTGGTATCAGCCATTTCGAATCTTGGGATCCGAAACCGGAAGCTCCGGAAGGTGTTCGCGGAATTTGGAAGCCTCAATCGACAAACGTAACAGGCACGTTTATCACCGAGAAGATGCCGTTGCTGGCGCGGATGATGGACAAGGTCGCGATTGTCCGATCTTGGAAGGGCGTTAGTGGCAGCCACGGCGACGCCTCGAAACATGTGGCGAGCGGCGTGGCTCCGCGTGTCAGCGGCGAACAGTTTTTCCCCAACTTCGGCTGTGTATACAGTTCATTGATGGGTACGAAAGTAAAAGGGATTCCACCGTACGTGGGAATCCCGGTGGCCGCACGGTATACAACTCCGCCCGGATTCTTGGGTCCGTCACACGCCGCCTTCAACATCGCCGGCGATCCAAGTGCCAAGGACTTCAACATCGAAGGCTTGAAACTTCCGCGAGACCGATTCGAAAGCCGCCGGTCGTTGTTGGGTCAGGTCGACAATTTGGGCCGGTTGGCGGAAGCCAACACAAACTCGTTGAACGTCCACGACAATCTGTTCGACGAAGCCGTTTCGACGTTAACCAGCGGAGCCATCCAGAAAGCGGCCAACCTGCAACAAGAGCCGCTCGGCGTGCGCGAGCGATATGGCAACAACATCTATGGCCAGCGCGTGTTGTTGGCCCGGCGAATGATCGAAGCGGGCGCGCGGTTTGTCACGGTCAATCACGCCGTCCAAGGCGGACTGTTCGGTAAGGGCAAAACGAACGGCACCTGGGACAATCACGGTTGGCTATTCGATTCAATGATTTCGTTCGGCAAGAAGCCTGCCGCTATTCCAGCAAAGAGTACGTGGCATTCTTACAAGGGTCCCGGCAATTTGCCTCAATTGGACATGTCGCTGACAACGCTGCTGGACGATTTGGATCAGCGCGGCATGCTGGACACGACGCTGGTTGTCGCGATGGGCGAATTCGGCCGCACACCGAAGATCAACAAGACATCCGGCCGCGACCATTATCCTCGCGCCGGTAACGTTTTGCTGGCCGGTGCCGGCATCAAAGGCGGAATCGTCATCGGTGCCACCGACAAGAACGGCGCGGCACCCGCCACGCAGCCATATTCACCCGCCGACTTCGGAGCGTCGATCTATCATGCTTTGGGTTTGGATGCTCACACCACGTACTATCCAAGGCTCCCACGCCCGACGCGCATC
>CAUZVF010000706.1:0-4140 GCA_963582955.1 Planctomycetota bacterium | reverse complement strand
GTATGGGTGGCCGAGAAGTCACAGGAAGAAGATTACTTTCCAAATATCGTTCGTCCCAAGGCCGCCTCGATCGGCCCCGTGGCCCGCAAGGCGTTTGCAAAAGCATATGCGGGGGGCGTGAAAATCGCGTTCGGGACGGATTCCGGCGTTTCGGTACATGGAGAAAACGCTCGTGAATTCGAATTGATGGTGGAAGGCGGCATGCCTCCCATGAAGGCGATCCAATCCGCCACGCTCGAAGCCGCGCGTCTGTTGAAGATCGACGATCGCCTCGGAACACTCGAAAGGAACAAAGTCGCCGACGTCGTGGCAGTGATTGGCGACCCCATCGAAGACATCAGCGTGACCCGAAACGTCGTTTTCGTGATGAAGGAAGGCGTGGTCTACAAGAACGAAGCAACGCAAACGTCGGCGAATAATTGATGAAGTCTGCAGTCCCTTGTGAGCTTCATGAAGCGACTGGATCTTCTATTGCTCGAACGCATCGAAGCGGCACCGGTGCGATATGTCAGAAAACGTTGGGATTTTGACATACCTTTCAGGGCATTTCGCCGCCTGCCGACCAATCAGGCCCGATTCTCAAAACAGGTATGAGTTTCTGACGCACGAAACCGTGTGTCGAAATACGTATGGAGATTCCGGCACTGGACCGCGACCGGGTCAAAAAAGGGTCCTCGGATTCCCAGGTATGAGTTCCGGGCGAATCGCGTTCAAGCATCAACGTCTATTTCGAATGTCATAGCACAACAGCACGTCCTCGTCGCGCAAGTACAGGCACCCACCGGCGATGACCGGGTGAGGCCAGCTCTTGCCCAGAAGCGACGGAATCTTGAACGTCCCTTTCAGCCGATATTGCTTTGGGTTGGCCTCGATGAGCGCCATCACGCCGTTTTCGTACCGAAAGTAGAGGTGCCCGTCGGCGTACAGGATCGCTGCGGAACCGTTGCCCGGTCCACGACCCGGACGCCAAGCAACCTGGCCGGTTTTCATCTCGATGCACACCGGGAAGCCATTGTTGTGGCCGTGGCCGGCGTAGACGTGTCCGTCGACCAAAACCATGCCGCCGTGATGGTTCTGCAGTACTTTGTGCGGAAGAAAATAGACTTGCTTGGGACGGACCCCGTCGGCGTGACGTTCGAGCTTCAACAAGACCGCGCCGGTGCTGTAAGCTGATGACGCAAACACGAAGTTGTCGTGGACAATCGGTGTCGGCACGTTGGCTCCCCAATTTGCGATGCGATTGTAGGTCCACAACACGTGGCCGTTGTCGGCTCGAACAGAGATTAAACCGCGACCCACGAATTGAACATACTGTCGAACACCGCAAGCCCGGCTGACAACAATCGACGAATAGCCAGCACCGTCTTGTCCATTCTGGCCGATGTCTTTCGGCAGTGCGGCTCGCCAGATTTCCTTGCCAGTCCGCTTATTCAGTGCCAGAAGAATCGCGTCTTCCGCGCCAGGCGTGCAGATGAGTTTATCGCCGTCGACCAGCACCGATTCGCTGAACCCAACGTTGACCGAATCGATACCGCCAAACGACTTAACCAAGTGTGTTCGCCAGACCTGTTGGCCCGTCGATCGATTCACACCGACCAAGTTGCCCTGACTGCCCAAAGCGAAGACCAGATCGCCGTCAACCGTAGGAGTAGAGTTCGGACGGCCGCTGCCAACCGGTGTTGACCAAAGCTCCTTCCCGGTCTTCTCGTCCAGGCAGATTAGCAGTGCTTTGGGACCGCGCGCTCCCATGGTGAAGATCCTGTCGCCAGCAATCGACACGGTCGAGTAGCCGACGCCCAGCCCCTTCGTCTGCCAGCGCAATGGCGGACCGTCGTCGGCCCAATCGACAAGCAATCCCGTTTCGGTACAAACCCCGTCCCACCGAGGCCCCCGCCACTGTGACCAATCGTGGGATTCGGTCTGCGACCGCTCATTACAAACAAGACTGCCACCAGGCACGTTCCAAAGCAGGATCGTCGGCAACAGCAGCCAACCGATTCGACACATGGTGTGTTCCAATTAGACACTGGACTTCGTTGCCGACATTGTAGCGATCGTTGGTTGCTGAAACAAAACAGCTTAAACGGATAGCCACGCCTATCGAGAGGCTATCATGGCACATGGCAATCGGGAGGAGCTTCGGCGACCGTACAGCCCAGTGGCAACCCACGAAGGCATGCGTCATCATCCGGAGCACGCTCGGCGTCGATTTCGGTCCACCAGTAGATCACACGACGAGCGGCGTTTGACTTCTCAGAAATCATTGGGAATTTAAATCGCGCTAGGAACAGTTTGGCATCGCCAGTGGAAGTCAGTCCCAGATTGCTCGCGCGGGACGTTTTACGGCACTCGCTGAGCAGTGCCGTAATTCGGTCGTTTTTCGGCGTGTGTCACTCGCCACGGGTTGTTGGGACTATCAGTCGCTTGTCAGCAGTTTCGCGCCCTCAGCGCTCATCGGTTAGTCGTGTTCAGCCAACGAATTGAGTAAACTGGCTGGAAGTGGTGCTGTTCGCGGCACCGGGATCGCGCGATCTTGAAACAGACGTTAGAAAGAGGGGAGATGCATCATGCTCAGAGTCGTTTTTGCAGTTTTGCTGGGACTGGGACTTTGGACGGTTTCCGGCAACCGTGTGACAGCTGATGATGAAAAGGAACAACAAACCCGCCCGGCGCGCACAGTCGATGCTGAAAAGGAACAGGTTGAAATTGAAATCAAACGAGTAAAACGGGATGCTGACCGTACTGGCGAAAGCAAAGAAGGAGAAACCCGGAAGCAAACGCTCAATCAGCGCGAGGCGGCAATCAAAGAACTCCGTGTTTATCTCGAAAAACTCAAAGCCCAGCAACGAAAACTCGAGAAGTCCGACGATGCCGAAGCACGTAAGAAAATCGGCATACAAATCCGCTCAACAACCGCAAAGCTGGAAGATCTCCAGGCAAGTTTCCGCAAAGAAGGAATTGAACGAAAAGAACAGCGCGGAGAACGCGAGGTGCATCCCGAAATCCGGGCCGCCAGGAACCAACTGGAACACATGCGGGCCGCGATCAAGCACCTGAAAGAAGCCGGCCTGAAAGAGTATGCTCAAGCCGTGGGTCAACGAGCCGAAAAGTTGCAAGCGACGATTCACCGTTCTTTGGACCGTGGCCGTGAAGGGGACGAGCGTCGACGCGATCAGGACGTTGCATCAACAGTCGAACACGCGCAGCGGGGCAGCGAAGCCGACAGGTGGCACGCGCAGCTTAAACGGGCCTTCGGCGCCTATGACAAGAACAAGGATGGCAAGGTCACTGCCGAGGAGTTCATCGCCGTGCTCGGGGGCAAGGACAATCCGAAGGTCCGCGCCGTGGCCGCGCGGCAGTTTGACATAGCCGACCGGGACCAGGACAAGAGCGTCTCGTTTGAGGAGTTCCTCGTGGCGGGGAAGCACCGACCCGGAGGCGGCGAAAGCCGTGACCGGCGAGACGGCGACCGCGATCGGCTCGACCGCGATCGGCGGGGCAGCGATCGTAAGGAAGTCAAACGCGACGTCAAACGTGAGCGATCCCCGCGCCGCGAAGGGGCAGGCAACCCTGAACGGGAACTCAATCAGGCAATCCTGCAGATCCGCAAGGAGTTAGAGGAGCTCCGCAAAGAAGTCCGGCTACTCCGGGGTGAACGTGGTGAGAGACGCGAAGGTTCTGAAGACCGGGGAGAACGAGATGATGGGTAGAATGTGACCTACTTTGACTGGGGCACTGTCACTATCGGGTGCCGTGCCCCAGTTTTCTCACGGCACGTTTAACATGGGTCGCGATGTCAGAAATGGGTCGTTTGATTTGGTGTCCGCGATTCGACGAGTTTCGCGGTCAGAATCGGATCGAAATGGGTGTGAGCAGCACGTGGACGAAGCGGACCTCCATCGCAGTATCCAATCTGGCCAACATCGCTGCGTACCGGATCAGTCCGAAATCGGATTCCGAACGGGTCAAGCAGACCATCAAATGTTTGAAGCGTTGCATCGGCGTGCCCTCGAATTGGTCGTCATGGTTCGTGAGCGATCATCCGTTTTTTGTTGACGGCGTCAACACCAGCATCCTGGAATAATCGTGCAATCGAGCGGCCGGCTCTTTCGAGAGTCGGGTACGCTGGAATGGAGCGGG
>CAUZVF010000705.1:0-4143 GCA_963582955.1 Planctomycetota bacterium | reverse complement strand
CGCTGGATTCGCCAAGGTGGTCAATACGCGAAGCATTGGGCGTTCGTCCCGCCTCGGAAACAGCCGCCAAGAAACAATGGCCCGCGGACTGAAAATCCAATCGATGCGTTCGTCGCGTCACGGTTGAAGGCCGAGGGAATCGACTTCGCACCCACGGCCAACCGCGCGACGTTGGCTCGACGAGCGGCACTGGTGCTGACCGGCTTGCCTCCCGAACCGAAGCAACTTGCCGCGTTCCTCGCCGACAGACACCCAACGGCCTACAAGCGATTGGTGGATCAACTTCTGGACAGCTCGCGATTCGGCGAGCATCAGGCGCGCTACTGGCTCGACGCGGTGCGTTACGGAGACACACACGGACTGCACTTGGATAATCGTCGCGGAATTTATCCCTACCGAGACTGGATCGTGTTCGCTCTGAACAACAACCTTCCTTTGGACGAATTCATCAAGTACCAGATTGCTGGTGACTTGTTGGTGAATCCGACGATTGGGCAGCAAGTGGCGACGGGATACGTGCGGCTGAATCCCAGCACCGGCGAAGGCGGAGCGATTCCGGCGGAATTCCAGATGAAGAACAATTTTGACCGCGTCGAAACTCTGGGAACAGTCTTCTTGGGGATGTCTCTAACGTGTGCACGATGTCATTCACACAAGTACGACCCGATACCTCAGACGGAGTACTATCGCTTGCTAGCGTTCTTCAACAGCACGGCCGAACCCGCGATGGACGGCAACAAGTACGAATACGGACCCACCGTCAAGGCGCCGCGGAATCAGCACGCTTGGAAGAAATGGGCGGCATTGATGCGTGAACGTAATCGCTTCCTCACGGCATCACAGACAGACTTCGAGCAGTCGAACGACTTGCCCCGCGAACATGTCAGGAACTGGCTGGGTGCGAATTCCGTCGAGCGTCTGAAACTGCTTGGCGATCCGAAAGGCCCGTTCGCCGTGCTAAAACGGACGAAGGAAGCACGCGACATTGCCGCACGCATCGCTACGGCGGAAAAGTCCTTCACGACAAGCCTGGTGGCGCGAAACTTGCCGAAACCGCGGACCACGAAGTTGCTGCGACGTGGCGAATACAACCAACCGACCGGCGCACCGCTCGAACCCGGCATTGTGACGGTCATGGGGCCGTTTCCCGAAGGAGTACCACGGAACCGGCTTGGGTTGGCTCTGTGGCTGACTTCCCCTGAACATCCCTTGGTTGCACGCGTATTGATCAACCGAATCTGGCAGCGCACGTTCGGCGACGCATTCGTTCGCACGCCTGAAGATTTTGGACTGCAAGGCGAACAACCGACGCATCCAAGACTTCTGGATTGGCTCGCCGTTGAACTCCATGATAGCCGTTGGGATTTGAAGCACATGCTACGCTTGATGGTGACCAGCCGGGTGTTCCGGCAAAGTTCGGCCTGGAGAAACGATGTCAATGATCCCGAAAACCGGCTGTTGGCGCGTGGGCCGCGGCACCGGTTGGATGCCGAGGTCCTACGCGACATTGGCTTGTGGGCCAGCGGATTGTTAGACTCGCACATGGGCGGCGAGGGAGTCAAACCGTACCAGCCGGTGGGAATGTGGTTGGCGCTGGCTCATCCTTCGAGCAATACAAAACAGTACGTTCGCGATAAAGGCAATTTGCTGTATCGCCGCAGCCTGTACGTCTATTGGAAACGGACCAGTCCGCATCCCATGATGACACTGTTCGACGCGCCCGATCGCGAGTCGAGTTGCGTCCGTCGATCGCGGACGAACACGTCGCTGCAATCGCTGGGCCTGTTGAACGAGACGCAACGAATCGAAATGTCACGAATGTTGGCCGAACGGCTAATGCGTGAAGGACGGGACGATGTCGAGCGGCTGGATCGGCTGTTTACTCTGCTGGCGTGCCGCAATCCGACGGAGCATGAGCGGGCGGCGTGTATGAAGCTACTGAAATTGATGCGCCAACGCTACGCCGGTGCCGGCAAAAAAGACGCGCTGGCATTGCTAGCGACGGGCGAAATACCGCGTAATGAAAAACTGGATTCGACCGAGCATGCCGCGTGGACTCAATTGGCCGTCACGGTCTTGGCCAGCGATGTCGCGATATTGCTTTATTAGGCGAGCGGCAGATGAGAATTTACCAGCGGATGCTGGCAGCATCCGCAACGTTGCCAGCGTCGGAAGGTAGATTCTCAATCGCCGCTCGCCTTAAGATTGTTCCAACAAATTAAGGGATCAGTGAATCACTGCGATTCTCTTCGTCGACGACTTGGTTCGATGGGGTTTTGGAGAATATTTTCCAATGCAAGACACACATCCCATCCGCGAACACGAATTGATGATGACTCGTCGGCACCTGTTTGGCCGCGCGGCGCTGGGGCTGGGCACGGCCGCGATGGCGAATCTGCTCGGTTCCGAATTGGCGGCCGGTACGAACACTGCATCAGGACCGCATCATACGGCGAAAGCGAACCGGGTGATTTATTTGTTCATGAGCGGCGGGCCAAGCCAACTCGACTTGTGGGACTACAAACCGAAGCTGCGGGCGATGTTCAACGAGCAATTGCCCGATCACATTCGCGACGGGCAGCGCGTCACGGGCATGACGGCCAATCAGAAGAACGGCCTGCCGGTGTGTCCCAGCAAATACAAGTTCACGAAGCACGAAAACAACGACCGAGGTGTGTGGGTCAGCGAACTGTTGCCGCATACGGCGAGAGTCGCGAAAGAACTGTGCGTGATCCACAGCACGTTTACCGAGGCGATCAATCACGACCCGGCGATCACCTACATTCAAACCGGCAGCCAGATTCCAGGAAGGCCCAGCCTAGGCGCTTGGCTCAGTTACGGGCTGGGCAGCATGAACGAAAACCTGCCGCATTACGTCGTGATGCACGCACGCACGAGCTTTGCCGAACAGAGCCTGTTCAACCGTTTGTGGGGAACGGGATTTCTGTCTTCGGATCATCAAGGCATTCTGATGCGCAGTCAGGGTGATCCGGTGTTGTATTTGAGCAATCCCGCCGGAGTCACCAGAACAGACCGCCGCGCGCAGCTCGACGCGCTAGCCGCCATCAATCAAGGGCAGCACACACAATTCGCCGATCCTGAAGTGCTAGAGCGTATCCGCCAACACGAAATGGCCTTTCGAATGCAGGCATCGATTCCGGAATTGATGGACTTGTCGAACGAGACCGACGCAACATTCAAGTTGTATGGCCAGGAAGCTCGCACGCCGGGCACGTTCGCGGCTTGCTGCCTCAACGCGCGTCGACTGGCCGAGCGAGGCGTGCGTAACATTCAGATCTTTCATCGCGGTTGGGACGCACACGGCAGTCTGCCCAAAGAGCATGAATCGCAGTGCCGCGACGTCGACCAAAGCTGCGCCGCATTGATCAAAGATTTGAAACAACGCGGCATGCTCGACGAAACGCTGGTGATCTGGGGTGGCGAGTTTGGCCGCACTGTCTATTGCCAAGGCGGTTTGACGAAACACAATTACGGCCGCGACCATCACCCGCGATGTTTCACGACCTGGATGGCCGGCGGTGGAATCAAACCGGGCATCACTTACGGCCAGACCGACAATTACGGATACAACATTGCTGACGCCGACGGGAATCCGCTGACACCACAACCCGGCAAGGAAAAGTGGACTCCCGGTACGATGCACATCCACGATTTGAACGCGACGATTCTGCACCTGTTGGGAATCAACCACAAGCGTTTGACGTACCGCTACCAAGGCCGCGATTTCAGGCTGACCGACGTGCATGGCCATGTTATTCACGATTTGATTGCATAGCGCACGCACAGCGCGATTGTTCGGAACGGCACGGAATTAAGACCGGCATTCTTGGGGTCAGGCGTCCAGAATTCAATTCTCACAATTCGGCTTTTCCCAGTCAGAGTCAACCGCCAGCTAGCGGATAGCCACGATGACAAGCACTCTCACCACCGGCATGTTTTCAAGACGCTTTCGGGACGGCGACCGCTCCAGTTGCGCGCCGGGTACGCCGCATCAATCCAAAAACCACCCAGCGCGGCTCCCGCAGCTTGTGCCGAGGCTCCCGTCAACGCGCCGAGACGACGATCGCCGGCATGCATCACGATGCCTATTGGTCTGGATCTCGATTCGGAGTTCTAGCCCGG
>CAUZVF010000704.1:0-4148 GCA_963582955.1 Planctomycetota bacterium | reverse complement strand
GCTGCGGATCGTTGCTCGTCATCGAATATGGCCAGAACAAGAACGAGCACTGGCCACTGATTTCGATGCCGATCTTGCGTGCCATCTTTCCAATCGCTTTCAGATCGGCCTCGCTCGCATCCGGAGAAACATCGCCTTCCAAATTGTAATTGACTTCAATGCCATCGAATCCGGCGTCTTTCGCCAATTGAAAACATTCCTTCAATGACATCTTGTCGGGATACGGAAACGCCCACATGTTGATCGATTTTTTCATGTCATAGCGTTTGCCCGCCAACGGCGCGGCGGCTTTGGGCTTGTCCGCGGCATCGGCCGCCGAACACAACCCCTGAGTCGACAAGAATGACGAACCAAAAAAGGCGCTATACGCCAACAATTCTCGGCGATCGAGAATTGGCGAAGATTTCTCATTGCCCCGTCGTGGTCGAGTTTCAGACATGATTGCGGCTTGCCTTTCTGAATGAAAATCAAATGGCCCGTCAAATCTCGATCCTGTTGTCGCCCGTGAGCATACCAGTTCAGCTCAGTTTTTTCTTCAACCGATTACGGATCTGCTCGATTGCCATTCGCGAGTTATCGTTGACGGGTTGATGTTTGATTTTTGGGGTTGAGGAGGCACGACAGGGATTGCGGTAATCCGTTTTGCTTTGCTGGCTCGCTCGTCGAGAATCACGGCCCCGGTGCCAGTGATGCTGTTTGGCTTGCGGACACCAACGATGGCCACAAGAATCAGTGGCTCAAAGAAATTGTCTCCAGACTGAATCGAAATCGAGGAACGCTGATGACTGACGCAGCCACTCACGCACGTATCATGCTGGCACACAATGTGTATTTCACCTTGAAAGATCACTCACCGGACGCGATTGAGCATTTACTGTCCGAGTGCCATAAGTATTTGAAAGACCATCCAGGAGTCGCCTTCTTCGCCGCCGGTACTCACAACCCCGATCTGGACCGACCGGTCAACGACAGCGGCTTTCACGTCGCTCTGAATGTCATTTTCGAAACCAAACAACATCAAGACGACTATCAAGTCAGCGAGACTCACAAGCAATTCATCGCGGAAAACAACGAAAACTGGCAACAGGTTCGCGTCTTCGATTCTGATGTGAGCTAGTCTGCATTGGCTGAGCACGGACAACCTCTGATTGCGCGTAGATTCCGGGATACTCGCTGCGTTACAATTTGGACGGATTCCGCACGCACCTAATGAAAGGCAAATCATGTACCACGGCGATATTTCCAGCAGTAGCGATACCGTCGGCGTCGCGGTTGTCAATTACAAAATGCCTCGGATGCACACGAAGCAAGAAGTCATCGAAAACTGTCACAACATCGCCAAGTTCATCGACGGCATCAAGCTGGGCCTGCCCGGCATGGACTTGATCATCTTTCCCGAGTACAGCACGCACGGCATCATGTACGACGCCGACGAAATGATGGAAACCGCCTCACAGATTCCCGGCGAGGAAACCGAGATTTTTGCCGAGGCCTGCCGCCGTAACAATACGTGGGGAGTCTTCTCGCTAACCGGCGAACGGCATGAAGAGCATCCCAACAAGGTCCCGTACAACACACTGATCCTAATGAACGACCAAGGCGAGATCGTCCAGAAATACCGCAAAATTATGCCGTGGTGCCCCATCGAAGGCTGGTATCCCGGCAATTGCACCTACGTTTCCGACGGTCCCAAAGGCATGAAGATCAGTTTGATCATCTGCGATGACGGCAACTACCCGGAAATCTGGCGAGACTGCGCGATGCGCGGTGCCGAGTTGATTGTCCGTTGCCAAGGCTACATGTATCCGGCCAAAGAACAGCAGATCATGGTGTCGAAGACGATGGCGTGGATGAATAATTGCTACGTCGCCGTTGCAAACGCTGCCGGTTTCGACGGAGTTTACTCTTACTTCGGACATTCGGCGATCGTCGGATTCGACGGCCGGACTTTGGGCGAGTGTGGTGAGGAAGAAAACGGCGTGCAGTACGCCGCGATTTCCACGTCGCTGATACGTGACTTCCGTTCCAATGCCCAATCGCAAAACCACTTATTCAAACTTCTGCATCGTGGTTACACCGGTATGATCAATTCACGAGACGGTGAGAAAGGTATTGCGGATTGCCCCTACGAGTTCTACCGCAACTGGGTGATGAATGCGGAAGAAACTCAAGAATCGGTCGAAAAAATCACTCGCGAAAAAGTGGGTACTGCCGAGTGCCCGATTGTCGGCCTGCCTCATTCAGAAGCCGTCGTTTGAAAACTGCACGAGTTCTTGATGCCCTACGGGGCTTGTCTCATTGCCGTTTAACGAAGCAGAACGCCGTCGCCGAATTCGGGTCGAATTTTGTTGCCACGTACACTAGCCCGAATTATTCGTAACCCGAAGCGTAAGCGAGGAATTCAACATGTTTCCTCGCTGACGCTTCGGGTTACGATCAACTCCGATTTTGCGCGGTGTTTTGGGTAAGATAGTCGCAACTCCGTTTGGCCACAAGCTTTGCGTTGTTTTGTGAATAATCCGGGCTAGAACGTGGGTCGAGTTAAGATGATGCGCCCACGCTCTGGCGAGCAGGGCTACCTTTGGCGGTGCCAAGGCATTCAAAACCGTAGGCCCGAACGAGCGGTAACAGCCGCAAGAAGAAGACAGGGTGATGTATGACTGTGTCGGCTCGGAACAGCTTGGTGCTTGTTGGCATTGCCGTCGTGATTGCAATCGCGACGCGCGGACAATGCCACGCCCAGGACGATTCGAACAAGCGAAAGAAGACGGATGACAAGTTCGCGAAACAATTCGAGCAGGCTCGCGTTCATCTCCAAAAAGGCCGAACCGCCGAAGCTCTCGAAGCCTACTTGCAATTGCGGGAAGCCAGCGCCGATACGGTTCGAGTCGCGATCGGCATCAGCCGTGTTCATGAAGCCGAGGGAAGATTAGGAAAGGCGGCCCAAGAACTGCACAGTGTGCTTGACGAATCGCCGAACAATGCCAACTTGCTGGCGCGGGTCGGCGAAGCCGCGTTTCGCCGCGGCAAGTACGAAGAAGCGAGAAAGCACTGCGACGCCTCGATGAAAATCGATCCCGATGAACCGCGCGCCCGATTAGTGCGAGCCCATCTTTTCGCTGAGTCAGGACAACTGAAGAAAGCCGACGACGCCTATCGATGGTTGGTCCGTTATTACAACCGTGCGCAGCCGGAAGACGCGGAAACGCTGCTACTGGTTGCGGAAGGTGCTGCCCAATACGCGCGATGGCACAGCGTCAGCGCGATCTTCAATTTCGTCGTCAACACGCTGTGTCCCGATGCGTTGAAGAACGACGAGCACAGTTGGCAAGCGTATCATTTGTCCGGCCTGCTGCTGCTGGAAAAATACAATCGTGCGCAGGCCATTCCCGAATTCCATCACGCTTTGTCGATCAATCCGCGAGCCACCGAGGTTCTCGTCGCATTGGGACGCGCGGCATTGCAGCGACGCGAGGTAGACGAAGCCAGCGAATTCGCCGAGCGGGCTCTCGCAATCAACGCGAGTTCGGTTTCGGCATTGCAATTAAAGACGGATTTACAATTGTTCGACGGACAATTCGGCGCGGCACGAAAACTCTTGGAACGGGCGATGCAAGTGAATCCCAATGATCAAGGAACACTCGCACGTCTGGCGGCGTGTCACTTGTTGCAGGATGGGATGCCTTCCAAAGAAAAACTGTCGGATTTGATTTCCAATCTTGACGCGATCGAACAGGTGAAGATCGGCGAAAAAACGCCATTCACGTCCCTGGTTTTCCAACTTGCGAAACGCAACCCGCATCCGGGCGAGTTTCTAACGGTTCTTGCCAGTGTTTTGGAATCGCGTCGCAAGTTTTTCACCGCCGAGATGATGTATCGGAACGCCATCAAAACGATGCCTCAGTTGCCCGATCCCAAAACGGCGTTGGGCATGCTCTACATGCAGATGGGCAAAACCGATCAGGCTCGCAAACTGTTGGACGACGCGTTCAAGGCCGATCCGTTTCACGTTCGAGTCAGCAACATGCGCAAAGTGCTGAAGGTCTTGGATAGTTACGATGCCATCGAAACCGAGCACTTCACGATTCGCGTCAATGCGGAAGAGGACAAAATTCTCGGCCGTTACATGGCGGAGTACCTCGAGGAAC
>CAUZVF010000703.1:0-4152 GCA_963582955.1 Planctomycetota bacterium | reverse complement strand
TACGTCTGATGCCGTACATGGATTCGAATTATCAATGGGGCATTCATCGCTAAGCAACGGCCGATCAGCAGGAGAAGAGGTCGGCACACTTGTTGGGAAAGTTTGTTACCCCATTCCTCAACAAGGACCGACCTATGTCCAAGACTATCATGATTGGCTGCGCACGCGGCGAAATTCCGTGAGAGCTCGGATTGGCTCAGCCAAATGTTCCAACAGCGCGTGGCTGAATACACGGTCGAAAGACTGGACGTCGTAGGGGAGTTCATAATAGGAACCGGTTGCAAACGTGACATTCTGACGCCGCTCGCGCTCGGCACGTTGCCTGGCAATTTCCGTTTGTGAAGCGCCAAAGTCGATGGCGTGTACCGAAGCGACTTTCGTGGCGAGGCCTACGGTGATGGTGCCTGGACCGCAGCCAACATCGAGAAGATGATGCGATTGGTCCAGGTATGCCGCGAAGAATTGTCCGTGCGATTCAAAAGTGCGTGCCGACATGAACTCCATCGCGTTCTGCGAGTGGCCCGGCGTATACGTTTCATGATTCATATTACCGCACCTTCCTTTGCACTTTCCTGGGGCGGCTCGTCCCTCACCTTGTTATATTGGCTGTGATGTCTCATGCCGGAATACTGCTTCGAGTCAAAGTCTTCTGGATGCGATGTCTCATAGAGTGCGCGACGTTCTGGTTCCATCGCGGCGATGTGCTCCGTGGCTTCTTCGGGCGCGACGGAATGCAGGCTTCCGGGCGCGGGTTACGTGCCCGAGCAGTGCGGCGGCAGCGTAGTCCGTGACGGTTCCGTCACGGACCAGACTCTCAATCCGGATAGCCAAGGCCATCAGTCGGGACAACCGCGGGATGCGACCCAGCGAAACTGGCTTCCGTTCTTCGCCGGCACGAAGTTCCTTCTTGCTGCATCGCCCGCGGCGAAAATACACTTTCGTCTCGATCGTAATTCCGCTCATGCTGCGTTCTCGTCTGCCAATGCCTTAATACCACTGGGGTGAAACGTCACCGAAACCGTTCCGCCTTCGCCATCGTACTCGACCCGTTCAATGAGTAATTGCAGGACGCGGGCCTGCTCACGCGGCGAGAACGCCTCCCACATCGGATCGAAATCGCCCAGCACCGTGACAACCTCGTCTTCGCTGACCACCTCCGCCCGAAGTAGTATTGTCTCCTCACGGATTTGTGTCAGCCGAATCTCGCCCAGCCGGACCCGTTCCTGCGCGTCCGCCAGCCGTTTCGTAGCGGGGCTATCGTCTTCGCAGCCGATGGCTTCGAGCGCCAGCGACCGCATCGCGGTGTTCGTCCGGGCGAGATCCTGTTCGGTCGACCGCCGTTCCTTCTCCAGCGCGTCGAGCGATTCATTGATCTGCTTTGACGTCTCGATTAGCGTCGATGCCACGATTTCCGGGTCGCGGCGACGGCTCGGATCTGGTCAACGACGAACCGTTCGATCTCGGCGGCGGGAATCGAACGCGACCGGCAGTTGTGCCAGCCCCGCTTCTGGGCGTTGACGCACACGTAGTAGCGGTAGCGCTTGCTTCCGTTCTTGGTTGTATGCGAGTGCGTCATGCTGCAGTCGCACGGAGCGCAGCGGAGCAGTCCCTTCAGGATCGGCCCAAACTTGTTGCGGACCCGCGCGCCACCTGTGCGATGGTTCGTTCGCAGCAGTCGCTAGACTTCCTCGACCGTTTCCGGATCAACGATCGCCTCGTGCTCACCTTCGTAAATCTCGTCCTTGTATCGGACCTTACCAAGGTACGTGACGTTGGTCAGCAGCCGGTACAACGTATTCTTGTTGAATGGCCTGCCGCCACGCTCCTTTCCCTTCTTCGTCGTCCAGCGTTTGGTGGTCCAGCCGCGCCGGTCGAGTTCGGCAATCGTTGAAAGCAGCGACTGGTGTTCGAGGTATAACTTGAAGATCTGTCGGACGCGATCCGCCTCCGACTCGTTGACGACCAACCGTGAGACGTCCCGGCCGATGTCGTAGCCCAGAATCGGTGCGCCGCCCACGTACTTTCCCTTACGTCGGGCGGCGGACATCTTGTCCCGCGTCCGTTCGCTGATGATCTCGCGCTCGAATTGGGCGAACGACAACAGAATGTTGAGCGTCAACCGGCCCATCGAACTGGTCGTGTTGAACTGCTGTGTCACGGAGACGAGCGAGACGCCGTGGTTGTCGAATGTCTCGATGATTCGGGAGGAGTCAAGTAACGAGCGACTGAGGCGATCGACCTTGTAGACAATCACGCAGTCGACCTTCCCGGCCTCGATGTCTGCCATCAGACGCTGGAGGGCTGGGCGTTCCATGTTCCCGCCAGTGAACCCGCCATCGTCGTACCGAGTGGGAATGCAGACCCAACCCTCGTGCTTCATGCTGACGATGTAGGCTTCACCCGATCCTCGCTGGGCGTCGAGCGTATTGAAATCTTGATCCAGCCCTTCGTTCGTTGACTTTCGAGTGTAGATCGCACAGCGGTTGGCCATCGGCTCGCTACGATTGGTGTGCTTCTTCATTTTTGACATCCTTTCCCGTTCAGGCGAAAGAAGAGGAACCCGCTGGTGTGCGATCCCGTGATCGCCTTAGCGACCGCACTGAGCGACGAGTACATTTCTCCTTCGTAATTGAAACCACTGGGCAACACCGTGACCTGAATCGTCGCGCCTTTGTACTGCCGCGTCAAAACGGTGCCGGGCATCGGAATACGGCTGTCATGAGGTCGCACGATGGCCGCTTGCACCTTCCGGCCACGCGGTGCCGACGGTTGTTTCTTCTGTGGCGGTGCTTTCATTCGCAGATCAGAGTCGTTCGCCAGTTCGGCCGCCCGTTTGCGGGCGCGTTCCGACAGGTCGCCTTCCGCGTTGGCCTGTAGCCGCCATGCAATGCGTTTGACGAGCCACTGCTTGTGGTTCGAGCGGCATGCCTCGCCAAAGACCTCTTCGTACTGTTCCCGCAGTTGCGTGACGGTCAGCCGCTGCATCGCGGAGACCTCTTTTCCGATGTTCAATGCCATTCTTTCCTCCTCTCTCTTGGGACTCTCGAAACCGTTAACCGTTGGGCACACTGAGCCTCGTTTCGACCGAAAGCTCAAGCGGATGGGCGGACGATTCTGGAGCCTTTTTAGAGAAAGACGTGGCGCCGGCTGGGCGGGCCCGAAGGCGAAGAATGGCGGTTGCGAGCAGGCGGGTGATTTCTTGAACCCGTTGCTCGTCGATCATTTGGTCGGGATCGCGAGTCGATGGCACGGAGCACCTCCGATAGACGGGAGTGCCCGCAACGACTTTCGCTTCACGACTGATCGCTGCGCGACGGAATTAAAATGTGGAACGCTGATACTGGTAACATACGCACGCAGTTCGAGAGTTGTCCGGAACGGGCCCCCCATGGCGAAACGTCCGCCTAACCAACGGCCCCAGTTGATTGCGGCGGAGTTGGATTGGCGGAAGTAGAGGCGGATGTGGTGGAATCTCCTACCAGTCGAGATTCGGTGATGAAACTTGACTCGAATCGTTATGATGGTAGCGTCCGTCCGTATTGAAGGAGTGACCCGATGCCGAGCTTCCGGGCTTCGAGAGGCAGCCTCAGCCGTCGTGAGTTGATGCACATCGGTGGTTTGAGTTTCCTGGGATTGAATGCTGTGGATCTGGCTCGCCTTCGAGCCCAAGCTGCCCCAGTGTCACCGGCGTCGCAGCATGGCGAGAACTCGTGCGTGTTCATCTTCATGTTTGGTGGTCCTAGTCACATCGATCTGTGGGACATGAAGCCAGACGCTCCTATTGAGATTCGTGGTGAATTCAAACCCGTCGCGACAAGAGTTCCTGGAATCCAATTGTGCGAACAGCTGCCGATGCTTTCACAACAGATGGATAAGTTCTGTCTGCTGCGATCGATGACCCATCGCATGAACGTACACGGCCCGGCGTGCAGCGAGATGATCACCGGACGCGAATATCCGTTTCCTCCGACAACCGATCAGGCGCGACCCGAGGATTGGCCGTCGCTCAGTGCGCTGACTATGCGTTACGGCAGACCACACGGTGGATTGCCGAGTTCGATTGTCTTGCCCTGGTATTTGCAATTCCCAGGTCAGTCGAGGCCCATTGCCGGCCAGACGAGCGGTCGGATGGGTAGAGAGCATGATGCGATG
>CAUZVF010000702.1:0-4159 GCA_963582955.1 Planctomycetota bacterium | reverse complement strand
GCGTGTTGGCCAATGACACCGATCCCGACTTCGATCAACTGACGGCGGCGCTGGTCAGCGGTGTGGCCAACGGGTCGCTGACGCTCAATTCGGACGGATCTTTCGCGTACACACCCAGCGCTGGCTTTACCGGTAATGATACGTTCACATATTACGCTGAAGACTTCATGTTCGAGACGAGCAACACGGCTATGGGACCAGCAGGCTTGGGTGGTACGGGCACGGCCGTTGTGAATGGCGTGAACGTCGGCGGGAATGTGCTGGGCAACCTTGCCGACGCGAAGGACGTGTTTGTTGGAATCGCCAACGGGAACCCACTTCAAGCCGGGCTGGGAGCTCTCGGCTTCATTCCTGGAATCAATGGTCTGGGTCATCATGCCGATGCCCTACCGCCAATCGGCGGTTGTTTCGTGGCCGGAACACCGGTTGTTATGGCGGGAAGTGACCAATCCTTAGCCGGACTGGGAATCGGCGAGACGGCTGGATTCCAAATCGATCATCACTGGTCGAGCATCGTCCTCGCCGCCGCCGCGATTCCGATCGCGATCGCCGGCCACCGGTCGTTACGCCGAAAGGCCGCTCCGACACATCGTTGTCAGCGCGGAAATCAGCGCCGCGTGAACAAGACTTCCGACGACCGTTGTCGGGACGACGTTTGGCTCCCGCCGGACGACAATCAGGTTTTGCCCGAAACAACGCCCATCGCACCCATTGGCACGCGATCGCTCGACACACCGCATGACAATCCGGTTGTCGACAGACTGTCAAATCCCATAGAATCGAAAGCTGAAAGCGATACCATGATTCCACTGCCAGAAAAAACCGCTGCCGTAAAACGATCCGGTCATCGCAACCGATTGGCCGTCGCGTGGCTCTTCGCTTGGCTCACACTCGGTGCCGGCTTCCTGTTCCACGGCTTGGGTGGCCAGACGAGCGATTTCGAGCCCACCGCCGTCGCTTCCGCAACTTTGCCGACCGAGACACGGTTGGCGACAAAGCCAATCGAGCAAATACGTGTCGGCGAACGTGTGTTGGGCGAGAATCCCTTGCTCTCGGACTCAGATCGGAACATTCCTGATCCCGATCCAGCGACGTGGCGACTGATCAAACTGCGAATGCAGAAGCACGATGGTGGAACACTCGACATCGAACTGCTGCGCCCCCTGAGCTGGCTTGAAACGTATGGAATCAAACCTGGGTTTACAGCCGAGCTTGATCTTGCGGAGCTTGGTGCGTCAGGAAGAGCCAGGGTTCTCGCGATCGCACCTTGCCCACAGATTCCGTCAGGCGCCGGTCACGTCGTGACCGGTGCGTTTAAGCATTCGTCCAAGCAAATCATCAACGTTCACGTCGAAGGCGAAGACGAAGCAATCGGCTGCACACCGAACCATCCGTTTTGGTCAGAAGACCGCGAAGACTTTGTTCCCGCCAGTCAACTCCGTATTGGCGAGAAACTACGTTCTGCGGCAGGGCAAAGCGTCCGTCTCACCAACATCACCCGCCGCGGCCCGCCAGAAGCAGTCTACAACATCGAAGTGCATGGGTCACACACATACCAAGTATCCTTACTAGGAGTTCTGGTTCATAACAGCAGTGCCCAATCCATAGTCACAGGTTATCACGCAACACATCCCCAAGTTGCTCCGCTCATCAGACAAAACGGTTTTCGACCCGGAACATCACCAGGCAGATTGGGTTCCGGCGGGACATATGTGAATAACACTCCTGGAGGTGCCATTGCCGAATTTGCGCATCACAATCCGGGGGTGACACCAACTGTCCTTCAAGTGCAATATCGCCCGGGAATAAATGCGGCAACTAATGTTGCGCCCGCCAATTACGTGAATCAATTGCCATTGAATAATGTCGGTTCCATTTCAGCCCCATCCATACGCGCTCCTGGGACAACGAACACAAACGTCTTAAATGGCAGCGTGGTGCCCGTAAATTGAAGACCTCAAAAGTTAGATGTTGGAAAGTTGGTGAAACTCCTACTCGGTGGATCACGTATCCTGAAGGGGAGATGGGGCATAGGTTGATTTGCTGCACCACATGTGGGCATGTGTATTCAGTTAACGTTACAAAGCAGATATACTCGGGTCTTGATCTTGGCGCCAAACTAAAGGGAATCGATTGTGTCTCCTGTACCCATAGTCTGACGCGGAATTGGATGGAATACCCGGAGAATTACGTTGATAAGTCAGGAACGATCCGACAGTTTGCTAGGCCTCCGGAAATACCAGACGACAAAGATTCCGTCATTGTGGAATTTCCGGAGATCTTTGAGTAATGCGAAAAGGAAAAGCTACTAGGGATAGGTGCCATCCACTTTTAGTTGCCACTTCTGCTGGGTTTTCTTATGATTCCGAGGTTCGAACCGTATGGAAGATGGCAGATTCACGGAGAGTTCGAGATGGCACGTATGCCGCGGAAGGAATTGATCGACGAAACGGAAATCGGCGTGTTTCATTGCATCAACCGGTGTGTGCGGCGGGCGTTTCTGTGTGGGACGGACCCGCTCACGGGGAAGTGCTTCGATCACCGTAAGGTATTAATCCGCCGGCGGTTGGAGTTCCTGGCCGGCGAGTTCGCTCTGGACGTGATTGGTTTTGCGGTGATGAGTCACCATCGGTGTTACTCTACCGCGGCAGCCGTTTAATCGCCGGCCAAAGTAGATAAATAAATATAAAGGACATGCAATGTAATTGTCCAGCTTGAAGCATGTTGTTAGGATTGTGTGGACGAATTGACCTTTATTCAAAGGGGAGGTGTGCGATGACTGTGGCTCGGAGTCAGTTGGTGGATGTGAGCGTAACTCCCTGGTATCACGTGATTTCCAAGACGGTGCGTGGGGCCTATTTGTTGGCGGAAGGGGAGGACGATCGGAAACAATGGATCGAACAACGGCTGGAAGAACTCAGCAAGCGGTTTGCCGTGGAAGTGGCGGGGTTCGCGGTGCTCGATAATCATTTGCATGTGCTCGTACGGCTCGAGCCCGAGCGCGCCGACGGCTGGTCGGACGAGCAAGTCGTCCGCCGCTGGGGGAAGCTGTTTCCGCCGCGTGGGAAGGACCGACGTCCGTTGGCCGTGACTCAGGCATGGATCGATCAAAAGTTGTCAGACGAGAAGTTCGTTGCCGAGACTCGGCGTCGGTTGTCGGACTTGGGCTGGTTCATGAAGTGTCTGAAGGAGCCGTTGGCGCGGCTGGCCAACAAGCAGGACGGCTGCCAGGGCGCGTTTTGGCAGGGACGTTACAAGAGTGTGGCGGTTCTGGATGACGAGGCGCTGTTGGCGACGTGCGCGTACATCGACTTGAATCCGTTGGCCGCCGGGATGTCGAAGACTCCGGAAGAGTCTCCGCACACGTCGGTAAAACGCCGGGTGGAACATTGCCGCGCGAAAGGGCGCCTGAACGACCTGCGGGCGGCACGAGCAGGCTCGGTGGCGGCTTTGAAGAAGGCGCGGGGGATCGAGACCGGTTTGTGGCTGTGTCCGATCGAGGACCGTCGCCACGAGGGGCTGAAACGCACGGGATTGTTGGAGGGTTTCTCTCTGGGGAGCTATCTGCAATTGGTGGACTACACCAGCCGATTGGTACGCCAGGGGAAAGCCGGCGTAAGCCGCGAGGTGGCTTCGCTGTTGACCCGTTTGGGGACGAGTGTTGATCGCTGGCAGCAGACGCTGACGAAGATGTTCTCGCGTTCGAGCCCACAGGGAGTGGCTTTCGCGTTCCATCGCGAAAACCTGGCAGCCGCCGCGGCGAAACGCGGCTGCCATCACTTGGCCAACCTCAACGGCTGCCCGAGCTAGCAGCAGAATCGTCATCGCATCGCTTGGATTCATTGCCTTGCGCTATCGGTGGGGAATGTCCTTGGCCCGCGAGTCCTTGCGCAGTGCTCCCAATCGTTCACACAGCACTACGCGGTGCATTCCTAACTAACTAGCGCAACGCGGCTCATCACGATTGAGCCGGACTGGTTGTCGGTAATGCTGCGCAGGCGTTCGGAAAGCAAGCGAGTAGACTCACTCGCTTGCACGTCGTGCTTGAATCACCGGGCGTTCGGCCCAAATGAAAATGCTTGACAGCGTTGCCGATACGGGCGAATCACACGTCGCCGATCTCAAAGCCTGTTCGGCCTTCGCAGAAACGCGCGAAGAG
>CAUZVF010000701.1:0-4160 GCA_963582955.1 Planctomycetota bacterium | reverse complement strand
TGGCGTTGGCGGCGCGGCCGGTTTGGAAGGCTGCTGAGGACGAGAATCCGCAACGGAAACACATCGCTCTGTTGGTTGACCGCAGTGAGAGCATGTCGTTGCGCGATCACGAACTCAGCCGGTATCAACAGGCGATCGAGTTTGCTCGGACGGGACTGCTGCCCGCGGTGCAGGGCACCGACGTGAGTATCGAACCGATGTTGTTCGCCGCCGATACCGAATCGTCCGACGGAAAGAAGCTGGCCACGGCGACTCCCGATGGCAAGCAGACGAACCTCGCACGCGCCATCATCCGTTCGATCGTGGGGACCCAGAATCCGCCGATCGCCGTGGTGGCTCTGACCGATGGAATCACGACCGAGGACGACGACAACGCGCGCGCGATCTCGGCATTGGTTCAAAATCACATTCCGTTCGTCGGCGTCGGTTTCGGCCAGGAAACCGGTACGCGCATCCTGACATTGGAACGCGTAGTTGCTCCATCGGTCGCTTCACCCAAACAACAATTTCGCGTGTCGGCCCGATTACGCGCGACCGGCGAGGGCGAGTTGCCTCGATTTGATCTGCTGCTGTTGCGTAACGGCCAATTTGTCGAGAAGAAAACCATCAACGCGGGATCGGGGGCTCGTGTTTGGCAAGAGAGTTTTCAGGTCCGCGAATCGGAAGAGAAACTGCACCATTATTCCGTACAACTTTTGCCGCCCGATGACCGATCGCTCAAGTGTCCGAATATCGAGAGTAGCGTATCGGTGCGCATTGCCGACGAGAAGGAATTGCGTGTGCTGTTTCTGCAAGGCGGGCTGACATGGGATTACAAGTTCATCCGGCTCGCACTGATCGACGATCCGACCGTGAAGTTGTCGGGACTCAGCCGCACCGCCAGCCAGTCGGACTTCTTTCAAAACGTCGACAACGCGGTGGAATTGGTGGGCGGGTTTCCGTCAACAATCGAAGAACTGACGGCGTTTCGCGTTGTCGTACTGGCTAATCTGCGACCGGGCGATCTGACAACCAAACAGCAGGAATTGCTGTCACGATTCTGCCGGGAATTTGGCGGCGGCGTGTTGATGATCGGCGGAGCGAAGACGTTTGACTCGACATGGAAAAGAAGCCGGCTGGAGCAAATGCTACCCGTGCGGTTCGGGGCCTTGTCGCATCGTTTTCGCAACAATCGGCCATTTCGATTGCGGATCACCGACTCGGCACTCGAGCATCCGGTTTTTCAAGTGACGGACGACGGAAACAGCCGCGATGTGTGGGGCACTCTGCCGACGTTTTCTCAATTTGCCAACGTTGAATCGGCCAAGCCGGGGGCTCGGATTTGGGCCGTGCATCCGGATGCCGTCAATGGCGAAGAGCAACGCGTGTTGATGGCCGTGCAACGTTACGGTGGCGGACTGTCGGCGGTCATCTGTGTGCAAAACTTCTGGCGCTGGCGGCTGGCCAAGCAAACCAACACCGACCACTTTGACCGGTTTTGGCGACAGTTGCTGCGGCATCTGGCCGAAGGCGGCCAAGAAACGATTGCCATCCGGCTGCCCGACCAGCAGTTTCAGGCGAACGCCGACATCCGAGTTGTCGTCGAACGAAAACCAGATCCCAACGCCGTCAAATCGGCTCGCGTAAAGTATACTTTGAATGTCACTGATGAAGACAATAACGCCGTGTCCGAACATTCGATCGAGCTGGCGTCCGGCCAATTCGGGGAATTCTCGTTCCGAGTCGAGAAGCCGGGCTTATTGACAATCTCGGCCACTGACCAAAGCAACGTTGTTCAGGCAACGCGGTCGATTGAAATCAACGACATCGACAAGGAGTTTCTGTTTACGGCGCGCAACATGGAAAACTTACGGCAATGGGCCAGCCTCAGCGACGGGCTTGCGGTCCGCGCGGAAGATTGCTCTGACGCCGGTGCATTGATCGAACAACTGAAACAAACGATTGAACAGACGAAAAAGACAAAGGACATCCACCAGCCGGCGGGAATCAACGGCTGGATGCTGGCAGTTTTGTTAGGATGTGTGTGCGTCGAATGGGCGTATCGCAAACGCTGGGGGCTTGTGTGACCGACATGAAAAAACACATCGTTCTTTCAACACTGCTGTTCGCACTCGTTGCAACGGCCGCGTTCGCTCAACGGAGCGGCGATCGCTTGACTTCGTTTTTCATGGGGCGTGTGCGGTATAGCAAGAATGACGGCGATGATTGTCCTGGTGTTGGACGGAATATGGCAAAACTGGTCTCACAGGTCTCAACCATCGATATCCGTGACGAAAAGAAGATCAGCCTGACCAGCGATGCGTTGTTTGAAACTCCGTTCTTGTTCATGAACGGACACAACGATTTCAAATTCACTGATGCCGAGATCGACAATCTGCGGATTTATCTCGAGCATGGCGGCTTTTTGTTTACTTCCGGATGTTGCACGAACCCCGGTTTCCCCAAGGCATGGCGTCGCGAAGTTTCTCGCATCTTCCCGGGCGAGTCGGTGAAACCGCTGGCGTACGACCATCCTGTTTATCGGGCCTTTTACCGAATCGACCGAGTCCGCAGTCTGCACCAGAACCGAGACGTGTTGCTGGAAGGATTGTTCTATCACGGCCGGATGGTGGCCGTGATGTGCGAAGACGGATTGTGCTGCGCCTTCAGTGCTAAAAACAGTTGCAATGTTGGCCGCGGAGTCAGTCCCGAAGACGGCAAGAAACTAGCGCTCAATCTGGCTGTGTATGCAATGACGCATTGAGGCGCCGTCATGCACCATCCCTTTTCTCTCTCTCGTTCTCTCGTTCTCTCGTTCTCTCGTTCCCAAGCTCCGCTAGCTCCGCTTGGGAACGCACGGCACCGAAGCTCCGCTTCGGACGATGCACAGCAAAGTCTACCAACACTCACTCGCGTCGCGCAAAGCTTTGCCAAGTCACCGCAAGCTCGACTTAGGATCGACGGCAAGCGCATCCTTTTTCTTGCAGCGCTGTAGTTCTACACTAGAGTTTCGGAGTCAAGTGACCATTACGATGTTTTTTGGCGCGAGTTGTGTAGGACAACGATGACCGACGTTTCTGAATTTGAAGAGCTACCGGCCGACACCCCGGATTCTCCGGAAGGGGAGGCATTGCCCGACGAACTGCCTCCGGTCGAACCGCCGTCGGCGCGGTTTATCGTGCAGTTGTTTGTTGTTCCCGGCTTGATTGTGCTCGCAATTGTGGGTGTGTGGGCTCTGTTCGGAAAGCTGTCGTCCAGCGATCAGGATTGGCAGTCGCTGGTTAACGAAATGCGCACGACGAACAAGCATCGGCGTTGGCGCGGGGCCTACGGATTGGCACAGGTGCTCGATATCGACGGACACCGCCGCGAAACCGGTCAGAAACTGGCGGCGAACCGCGACATCGCTCAAGAATTGTGCTTATTGACGAACGAACAGTTGGACAAGTCCGGCAAAAGCGAAGACGACCTGAAACAACTCGCGTTTCTGACGCGGACGTTGGGAATGCTGGATGTCAACGACCTTGTGCTGCCCATGCTGCAAAAGTCGATGCAGGCTGACCAAGACCGTGAAGTGCGTAAGAACGCCATCGCATCGGTCGCCCTGATTGCCGGGCGAGCCGCCGACAAAGGACGTCCCATCGAGGATGAATCGATTGTCGAGCAACTGATCGTCGTCACAACAGATGCTGATTCGTTTGTCCGCCAATTGGGAACTTATGCGCTGGGTCTGATTCCCGGTGAGCAATCTCGACAGCGTCTGACGGTTTTGCTGGAAAGCGGTGATACCAACACGCGCGTCAACGCGGCCATCGGCTTGAGCCGTCAGAAATCGACAGCCGGTTATTCGTTGTTCACGACGGTTTTGGACGAGGCATCCGGCAGCGGCCCGGTACTCGACGATGCCAATCAGAAATTCCAACACCTCGTGGCGTTGAAAAACACGATCAAAGCCATTGGCGATTTAGCGGCCGAGTTCACATCGATGCAGCGAGCCGAACTCTTGAAACGTTTGCAGAACATTTCCAGCGAACACAGCGAACAAAGAATCCGTATCGATGCGTGGAAGACGGTGAATTTGTTGACGGATGTGGATGAATGATGAGCAACTCGATCTGCGTGACAACGATTTGTCATTTCTTGCGTGCATTCACAATCGGCAGGACCACGCAGACGATCTC
>CAUZVF010000700.1:0-4166 GCA_963582955.1 Planctomycetota bacterium | reverse complement strand
ACATGGCTTCCCGGGCTTCTGGGATCTTCTTGTCGGCCTTTCCAAACATACCACCTTTGCCCGACAACGACGCGAGTAGCATCTCGTCTTTCGAGAATCCGAAATCGAACGGTTCGAACGCGGTTTCCATCGCTCCAGGTTTTAACTTCAGTTTCTGCGGATCGACAGTGTGAACACGTATGTCGGTCAGCCAGCGATTGAATTTGTCTTCCATCTGGGTGGCTTCGGCTTGTGCGTCGCCTTCCTCTTTCTTCTTTTTCTTTTGGCGACGTTCCTCGTACCAGCTTTCATTCGGAATAAAGATCGAAACATTGCAACTCTGGCATTTGCCAAAAAGTCCCTGCGGTTTGGCTTGCAACGGGACGGGTTCCGCTTTTCCGACACTGCCACTGTGGCAGAAGACCGCTGTTCCGGGGGTAATGACGATGTCGTCACCGCCCAGCGACGGTGACGAGACACGATTCTTGCGGCCGTCCTGGATCTCTTTTTCTTCCTGGAGCGCGATGTCCAATAACGCATCGCCGCCAGTCGCGACGGAATGTGATTTGTCGCCCGTGGTATCCTCCGGCCGCTGGTCCGGGGATTCTGGTTCTTGTTGCATGGTTTGGCCCGCTTCTTTTGTTGGTTGAGACGGCGCGGCGTCTCCAGTCGATTCAGACGTTGCGTTTTCCGTAGTAACAGTTTGTGGCGTCTTGGCATCGGCCGCCGCAGCGGAAGCGGCTTCGGTCGCCAGTGGAATCGTTGGTTGAGCCGTTGGTGCCGGCGGCTGCAGGGAATATGTTTCCGCATCCGTGATTTTGGGAGCCGTGTTCGGCGCGGGTGCGTCAACCGGCGCTGCAGCAGCGTTAGCGGGCGGCGTCGGTTCCAATCGTGTTCCGACGCCAGGAGCCAGTTCGAAGTCGTCTCCGTCGTCATCATCACCGCCGGACAGCGGAGCGATCGGCTCGTCGGATGACGGCTCGTGATGTTCCGGCAAAGGAGTGAATGTCACCCGAGGAATGTTCTTCCGTCGTTGCTGATACGATTCTTCAATGTCCTTGCGCAGAAATGTCCCACATTGCCAGCATCGCACCAATTCCTTTCTTACTGTTTCACCACAGTCGGGGCATTCCATCTCGCCGCCGGATTCCTCGACTTCAACGGGCACGACGGCCGGTGTGCCAGAATCGACGGGGGTACTGTCTTCCATGTCGATCAAGTCCGGATTCAGCACATGGTCGCAAGTTGGACAACGTGCCGTATCACTTAACAACAACGTTTTGCAGGACGGGCAAGGAATGATCGAAACACTCATATTTTTGATCGCTGATTTGAAAGGTTGCTTGTTGTCATTTGTGAAACCGAGTCCGAGTGCCCGCCCGGATAAAAGATCGAATTCGGTAACACCTTAATCATGGGACGCAGGACAGGTTTGTAACCTGTTTGGAACTGAGTTTAACTGTCTTGGGCGGATACCAAGCCTGTCCATCGTTGACTCGTACCGCCCGAGTCAGGTGAATCGAAAATCGGAATCCGCCGACGAAGATGCTTTTCGAAGAATTTCAATGTAGCATAGCGCGAATCGAATTTCAGCCGAGTTGCTCGAACATTTCGATCTGACCACGCTAGAAACTGGATGACTTGAGAAAATGAGTCCCACTTCGCCGCCGGAAACTCTGCAACAGCAGTTCGCCAAACGAATTGAGGCGGTCAATCTGACGAACACCGATCAGGTGACACAACTTGTCGACGCGATCTTGGCCGGCGCCCGCGATGCCGCCGCCAGCGATGTGCATTTGCTGCCGGCGGAAGATTCCATGCAAATGTTATGGCGAATCGATGGCGTGTTGCATTCGATCACCCAACTTCCTTGCGAATTGGCGTCGAACATCGTGGCGCGGCTGAAAGTGCTCGCGGATTTGCTGACTTATCGGACGGATGTGCCGCAAGAGGGACGCATTCACAACGTCGGTTTCGATGTCGAACAACGAGTCAGCACGTTCCCGACGCTGTACGGAGAAAAAGCTGTCGTTCGGCTGTTCGTCGGCTCGGGCAATTACCGTTATCTTGACGATCTGCGGCTGCCGGAAGAAATCGCCACGAATTTGAGGCATCTTCTGCTGCAACGTGGCGGCATCATCATGGTCACCGGTCCGGCCGGCAGTGGAAAGACAACTTCGATTTATGCGTGTCTGCGTGAAATCGTAGACAAATTCGAAGACGAAAAAAGTCTAGTCTCTTTAGAGGATCCGATCGAAGCGGTCATTTCCGGTGTCGCACAGTCTCAGATCAACGCCACGGCGGGCTTCGGCTACGAGACGGGTTTGAAGTCGCTGATGAGGCAGGATCCCGAGGTGATCATGGTCGGTGAGATTCGAGATCGAACAACGGCGGAAATTGTGTTTCAGGCGTCGTTGACCGGACATCTCGTGCTGACGACGTTTCACGCGGGAAGCGCGGCGGGAGCCATCAGCCGGCTGTCGGACATGGGTGTGGAACCGTATCTCTTGCGGAGCGGAATTCTGGGCGTCATTTGTCAAAGGTTGGTCCGGCGGTTGTGCGAATGTGCGAATCCGGTTGACGGACTGGAAGCACGATTGGGACTCGATGTCGAATCCGTCCATGAACCCAATGGATGCGACCGATGCGGCGGCACGGGTTACAGCGGCCGAATGGTTTTGGCGGAAATGCTGCTGCCCGATCTGAAAGACATGGGCCGTGCCATCTTGTCGAAGAGCGATGCGATGGATATTGAAGAATTGGCCGTGAAGTCGGGAATGATTTCTCGGTGGCAGCGGGCGGCTGATGCCATCAATTCGGGACTGACCAGTCCCGCCGAAATCCGTCGAGTCCTTGGATTCGAATAGAGGAAACCACGGCATGGCCGATTCGGCAGTAACACGCACAAAACCAGTTTCGCTGGAAGACCTGATCGCGTTAAATGACGAGATTGCTTCGCTCGTTCGGGCCGGCGTGCCGCTTGAATTGGGAATCGAAGGCGTCGGATCCGGCCTGTCGGGAAATCTCGGGAGGATTACCGATCTGCTGTCGAATCAAATGCGAAATGGATCGTCATTGTCGGAAGCCTTGGAAGCTCAAAAGGACGCCATCCCGCCGATTTACCGTGCGGTTGTTGAAACCGGCATCAAGGCCGGCCGGTTGCCAGAAGCGCTTGAGTCGCTGACGCGATTCGCGCAGTCCGTTTTGGATCTGCGACGGCGAATCGGATTGGCATTTATATACCCGGCGATGGTTTTATTGCTGGCCTATGTGCTGATTGTGGCGTTCATGCTCTTCATGGTTCCACAACTGGATGCTGCGTACGCATCGTTACACCTACCCGCACAGTGGTGGCTCACGATTTTGCATCAGCTCAGCGAAACGGTTCCGTTTTGGGCAGCCGTTCTGCCAATTCTGATGGTGGTTTTCTACATCTGGTGGCAAGCGACTGCCCGTTCGATGTTCGCACCGTCGGTGGCGGCCGGCAAATCGTTGATCGGACTGCCGGGGATGGGCCGCATCATTGCCAACTATCATCTGGCGAATTTCGCCGAGGTGCTGGCGATGCTTGTCGACCATGAAGTTCCGTTGCACGATGCGATGACGCTCGCCGCGGATTCAACCGGCGATCTAAAACTCGTGCGGGGCGTTCACTCGATCTCGAGCGACTTACAATCTGGAAAAAGTCTGGCCGATAGCTTCCCCAGCACAACGGCGTTTCCATCTTTTATGCGATGGATGATGAGCAACGGCGAAAAGCAAGGAACGCTGGCGACGGTGTTGCGGCAGGTGACCGATATCTACCGCCGTCGTGCCGTGCATCAATCCGAGTGGTTCAAGCTTGTCCTGCCAATCGTTCTGGTTGTGGTGATCGGCGGCGGTGCCACTTTCGTTTATGCAATGACATTGTTTTTTCCGCTGTCGCAACTTCTCAGGTCTCTGAGTGTCGGCTGATTGAAACCGAACATGAATTCACAAAACGGGCTTCACGGAATCTCGGAACTGGCAATCGGCGGGTTGCCTTTGGCGTCGGGATTGCGGGCTCTCAGCGAGGAAGCACCCACTCAACGGTTGCGCAAAACGCTGATTTCGCTCAGCAGCGATTTGGAATCGGGCGAGGATTTGAACGTTGTCGTCGGCCGTCATCTGAAATCGCTGCCGTCGCCCATGCAGGGAATCCTCAGTGC
>CAUZVF010000699.1:0-4176 GCA_963582955.1 Planctomycetota bacterium | reverse complement strand
AACTTGTCGCCGAGCCGCCTCGGCTTCACTAGCCTGCCGAGCCAATCCAGCTCCGACCGCGGCGGCCAGGACTTGCACCAGTTGGGCTTCCAATGGCTGCAATTCGACCCGCTGACCCTGACGGCGGGAGTATCGAGCACCATACACAGCGGCGATGACCGATTCTCCGTTGGCGTCAAAAACCGGTGCCGCCACAACGGCGTCGGTTTGTACCAGGCTTTGCGCGGCAAGACCGGATTCCTCAATTTGGAAAAACGTGCGCTTTTGTTCCACAACTTCTTGCAGGACCTTGCGACTAAAGTCGCTGGGTTGTTGGTCTGATCCGTGTTCCGCGATCACGGCCCATGTGTCGTCATCTCGAGTGAGAATCATTCCGCGATCAAGACCGATCAACTCGACAACCGCCTGCGCCGTCTGCTGAAAGAATTCGTCCGATCCGGCCGCGGCACGTTGCACCGTGACCAGCGTCTCGAGCCACCGAATCAGTGTGTCAGCATCAGGAGCGCCGTCGAGATCAAACGGGGCGGCGTTGATTCGGGCCAAGACGGGATGTGAGATGGTTTGCAGAGTGCGAGAGTTCTCAGGGATATCCGCGGCATTGGAAAACTCGATGATTGTCTCGCCGACCGTCATCCGGATCGGTGCCGCGAACGCACGAACTTCACCCGGGAGAATCGTGGCCCTTACCGGAATTTCGACTTCCAAGGAAACGCGGGAACTCAAATTCTCGAGACTCAGCAGGCCGTCCGGTTGTCGACGCACAACCAATTGATCGCTCGAAACATAAGCGTCGTCAATCACGATACGACGCATGTCACTCTTGGACGGGCTGCGTCCAAGTCGAACCGGACCGTCAACGTCGCTGATTTGTTCAGTCTTTTGTTTGTTGGTGACAAAGATTTGCATCGGCGACCCGTCCTCATGGACTCTGCAAACGTGCCGCATTCTACGTTCAATCCGGTCGCAAATCCAACATTCCACATGAACGAATACCAAAGTCTAATGCCAAGCCCGGTTCGCCCGGTCCACTAAAACCGCGGCTCATGTAAAGATTGATTACAACAAACCCGGTTGCCCGCTCCGTGAAGACCAATCACGCCGCGGCGAAATCTAATGCGGCCGATCAGCGAACCGTCCTTCGAAGCAAGCAGACGCCGATGTTGAAGCTGTTTGATCACTACCGTGCATCTCGTTTGGATCACGCTAACTTGAGAATCGGAAATCGGGCCATTATACTGGCTCGCTTCCCGTTGCCACGACTAGAGTTAAGGCGTTTGTGCGGATGCGGTTTTTGCTTGTTGACAAGATCATTGCACTTGAGCCGGGGAAGTCGATTACTGCTATCAAGAATCTGACTCTGGCGGAAGAATACCTAGCCGATCATTTTCCTGGGTTTCCGGTCATGCCGGGAGTCATGATGTTGGAAACGCTGGTCCAAGCCAGCGCGTGGTTGCTGCGAGTGACCGACGACTTTGAATACAGCACGATTCTTCTGAAACAAGCACGCGCCTTGAAATTCAATAGTTTTGTCAAACCCGGCCGTGCGTTGACGGTAACGGCAACGCTGCAAAAGACGGATGGAGCGGACTGCGTTTTGAAATGTGCGGGACAAGTTGACGGCAAGTCCGCCGTTTCGGCTCGGTTGACGCTCGAACGATTCAACCTGAGAGACAAGAACCCCGAGTTACTGGCAACCGACGAAAATCTCATCACAATAATGCGATCGTTGTACTCGCAAATCTGGTCGCCGCCAAACGAAAAGTCTGACCCGGAGCCAAGCTAACCGGCGCGAGTGAATTTTGCCGGAAACGTAAGCTCAATCAACTCGAAATCACATCCATTCCTTCATGGCAGTTGTTGCTGACAACCCACATCAATAATCAAGGAATCTCCGATCATGAGACTTGCTGGCAAAACTGCTTTGGTGACCGGTGGTAGCCGAGGGATTGGCAAAGCGGTCGTTTGGGCTCTGGCACGTGAAGGAGCCAAAGTGGCGTTCGTTTATCGCTCGAACACCGACGCGGCGAATCAATTGGTTTCGGAATTGGAGCTGGATCAACGCGAAGTTCTAGCGATCCAGGGCGATGTCGCTAACAAGGAAGATGCCGAACGGATTGTCAACGAATTGCTTGAGAATTGGGAGAAGCTCGACATTGTTGTCAACAATGCCGGCATCATCAGGGACGGGCTGCTGGCGACGATGTCTGAAGATCAGTGGCACGACGTTATCAATACCAATCTGACCAGCGTTTTTAATTTTTGCCAGGCGGTCACACGGTCGATGATGTCGGCCCGTTCTGGCAGAATCATCAACGTATCGAGTGTCGCATCGCATTACGGCAATCAAGGTCAATCGAACTATGCGGCCAGCAAAGGGGGCATCGAAGGATTCACTCGCTGTTTGGCGACCGAATTGGGCCGCCGTGGAATCACGGTCAACGCGGTTGCGCCGGGGTTTGTGGCAACCGACATGACCGAAGCGATCCGCAACGCCGCCGAAGGGGAAATCAAAAAACGAATCCCGGTGCGACGTCTCGGCCAACCCGAAGACATCGCGAACGCCGTTGCGTTTCTGGCGTCGGACGAGTCGAGTTACATCACGGGACATGTGCTAGTTGTCGATGGCGGTTTAACCCTCGGTGGGATTTGACAGCAGTAAGAGCAGTTCGAATTAAGAGAGACAGGCTGGGTCATTATCAGGAGTAAAATTGATGGCTGACAATGAAGAGATCCTTGGGAAAGTTCGTGAAACGATGGTCGACGCGTTAGGCGTTGATGACGATGAGGTGGAACCGACGGCAACTTTGGTCGGAGACTTGGGAGCCGAGTCGATCGATTTTCTCGACATCGTCTTTCGGCTGGAAAAGAATTTTGGCATCAAGATTCCGCGTGGTGAATTGTTCCCCGAGAATCTGGCGGCCGCGGACCCGTCGTTCGCGCAAGGCGGCGTCGTCACTGAGGCCGGCATCGAAGAATTACGAAATCAGCTGGCGCATGCCGATATCGATCGATTTGCCCAGGATCCCAAAGTCGAAAATATCCAAGACCTTTTCACCGTTCAGATGATTGTGAATTTCGTCGAAGCGAAACTCGCGGCACAAGAGTAATCGTGCGGTCGAATCACAAGTTCTACGAGTAAGCTCATGCGATGGTTTTGGATAGACCGGTTCGTGGAATTCGAAAGCGGCAAGCGCGCGAAGTCGGTCAAGAACGTCACGCTTGCCGAAGAACACCTGCACGATCACTTTCCGGGATTCGCCATCATGCCTGGATCATTGATGATCGAGGGCATGGCTCAAACCGGCGGGATTTTGCTGGGAGATAAAAACCAATTCAAGCACATCGTCATCTTGGCAAAGGTTCCGAAGGTGACGTTTCACAGTTGGGCGTGTCCGGGTGATTCGATTATCTACACGGCAACACTGCTGGACGATCGGCTGGAAGGCGGGAGCGTCGAGTGCGTTGCCCACGTTGGAGACCGGCTCGTTGCCGAAGCGGAAATCGTGTTTGTCCATCTCGATGAGAACGATCCGGAACTCGGTGCCGTGGACCAACGCAACTTCGTGTTTTCGATGAATTTGCTGGGGATACTCGACGTTGGACGGGCGGGTGACGGTGCGGAACCGAGTGACGAGCCATCAACGGAACCCTAGATCCGTTCAAGAATATCTTTGTTGGGATTGCCGCAGCCGTCGTGTAGAATTTGAAGAATCGCTGAAAAACTAGCGCTCACCAACCCTGTGTCGGTGAGGAGCGACTAAGACCCGCGAATACGAATAAGATGCACCGAGGGCAAAACTTATGAGACGCCGAGTCGTTGTCACGGGCATTGGCTGCATTACGCCAATCGGCAACACTGTCGATGACATGTGGGCCGCGCAGATGCGCAGCCAGAGCGGCATCGGAACGATCACTCATTTCGACGCTTCGAATTTTCCGACCCGTTTCGCATCCGAGGTCAAGAATTTTGACCTCAAGGATTACGTGTCCGATGTTGAGCAATTCGAATTCTCGGGCCGAAACATCCGGTACGCCATCGGAGCGGCAACGCAGGCTGTGTCCGACGCTGGCTTGGAATACGATACTGGCGATCCGACACGATTTGGGGTTTATCTGGGAGCCGGGGAAGGACAACAAGATTTCAACTTATTCATGAATCTCATCGCCGATGCCCAG
>CAUZVF010000698.1:0-4179 GCA_963582955.1 Planctomycetota bacterium | reverse complement strand
TCGAACACCGTGGCCGCCGACCGTGATCCCGTTCCGTACAACGGCGGGAACGGCAAGAGTGCGTCGGCACGCTTCGAGTATCTGAAGCTGTACTCGCCGTCAAATCTAGTTGTGGGGACGTGCGAAGATACAGACGACAATGGCCGGCAGGATGACTTCGTCAGTGCCGATTTCGACGATCGCTCACGAACAATCACAGCCTCGGAACGTTTTGTGTTCGAGGTCGATGCCGAGCTGATTATCACCGGTCAAACGCATCCAAACGCCGAATTGACCGTCATGGGCGAATCGGTTGATGTGCATCGCGACGGATCGTTTCAATATCGGACCGACTTTGCCAACGGACGCCGGGTCTATCCCACCGTGGCCACCACGCCCGACGGTTTGCAACAACGAACAGTCGTCGTCGCCGTCGAACGCAATACCAAAGAGCTGGAACCAGTAATGTTCGGCCAGGAATAACGGCGATATTCATGATGGTCGACGATGCGTTTCGACTGTAGCTGGAGTCGCAAGACTTCGAAAAATGAGGGTTTCCCGCAGCCCGAAGTCTTGCGACTCCGGCTACAATAGGGTTTTGCAACGACCTCAAGTCCACCATTCCTCAAGACTTTTCGAATCGTCTTGCCGACGCCACAACAACGCGATACGATGAATTCGTTGTTCCCGCGGGATACAACGGACCTCTGCCATGCTCGATACGGGCTTCTTTTGTTGACCCTACAAGCAATCGACTCAGGGAACTCGGATTGTCTGGCCGCGTGTAAACCCGGCAACGTGACCGGGAAACACAACCTGGACACCAAGTACCCACCTAAGCACTACGGGTCAAAACAATAAGAGTCGCCCCCGGCATTAAGGCAGGGGTTTTTTTGTGCCTGCGTCGCGGTCAGTCGGCAGCGACAAGTAGGTCCCGCGAGCCGAGCGGGATCCCAAAATGGGGGAATTGAAAGTCTCGTTCGGCTCGCGAGACCTATTCTATCTCGCGACTCTTCTATGCCCGGCCTATTCGACGAACAAGAAGCCGAGAATTTTGAGCGGGCCAAGCCATTGGCCGCGCGAATGCGGCCTCGAACGCTGGACGAGTTCGTTGGTCAGGAGCACTTTCTCGGTGAAGGCAAACTGTTGCGCCGCATGCTGCAGGCCGATCGCCTGACGTCGGCAATCTTTTATGGTCCGCCTGGAACCGGCAAAACGTCGCTGGCCGAGATTATTGCCGGACACACCCAGAGCGACTTTTCGAAACTCAACGCGGCGGCGGCGGGAGTCAAAGAACTGCGTGAGTTATTGGATAAGGCACGTGACCGCTTGGCGTCCGGAGGAACGCGGACAGTTTTGTTTGTCGATGAATTGCATCACTTCAACAAAGTTCAACAAGACGTCTTGCTGCCCGATGTCGAGTCGGGCGTAGTGTCATTGATTGGGGCGACGACGGCCAACCCCTTTTTCTCACTGGTGTCACCGCTCATCAGCCGCAGCCAGATCTTCGAATTCCGGTCGCTGTCGCAAAGTGACATTCTGTGTCTGCTGCGATCGGCAATATCCGACACCGAACGCGGACTGGGTGACCAGAACGCCGAAGTCACTGACGAAGCCATGGAATTTCTGGCGGAAGTCTGTGACGGCGATGCCCGACGCGCACTGAGTGCATTGGAAGTCGGCGTCTTATCCATGGCCGAAACCGGCGGCACGGTCGACCTGGAAATTGCACAAGAATCGATTCAAAAAAAGGCGATCCAGTACGACGACGACGCGCATTACGATGCTGCCAGCGCGTTGATCAAGAGCATGCGCGGCAGCGATCCCGACGCGGCCGTGTACTGGCTGGCTCGCATGTTGGAAGCGGGAGAAGACCCGCGTTTTCTAGCTCGTCGAATTGTCATCGCCGCGGCCGAGGACGTGGGCAACGCCGATCCGCAGGCATTGGTCGTCGCGATGGCGGCCGCTCACGCCACCGAGTTCATCGGGCTGCCCGAATGCCAGATTCCACTGACTCAAGCCGTGACGTACATTGCGACGGCTCCCAAATCAAACGCCAGTATCAAAGCCATCTCAGCCGCCGTCGACGACGTCCGCAATAAACGCGTGCTGCCGGTGCCTGTTCACCTGAAAGATGCTCATTACCCCGGCGCCAAACGCATGGGTCACGGCGAAGGCTATCAATATTCGCATGACAGCGCCGACGGCTGGTCCGACCAAGATTATCTCGGCGTCGACCGAGTCTATTACGAACCCGTCGACCGAGGTTTCGAAGCAGAACTGAAACGGCGCATCGAAGAGTTACGCCGCCGCAAAACCGAGTGATCGCCTGTGTGAGCACGAGCCCGCCGCGCCAAGATCTTCGTTCCTTTGCGTTGTCTTCCCTGGCGAATTCGCGCGGCGTTTTGGATAAGATAGTCGTAACTCGCAGCATTCCAAATGCATGACGAGTGTCGTGAACAGATTCATAAATAATCCCGGCTAGCGGCTACGTTTGGCCAGAGAACAGGCAGCATCAATCATCGACAACTCGAAATTTCTGACTGATGAAGATGATCAACGGCAAGAAGCGCCGACGAAAGAGCGGGCCGCTTCACGACGCCGGATCGCCGTCATCTGTATTGTCGGGCTGATCGCGGCCGCAGCGATATTTGCTTACAACTACTTCTGGTTGTTGCATCCGATTGGCAATGGCCCCGCCGGTCCGTCTGTTCCGCGCGAGCCGTTCGGTTTGGTATGGTCCAAGCGTCCGGTTGTTCTGGTTGGAATGGGCGACAGCATGACCGAAGGATTCGGGTCGACGTCGCAACACTCGTATTTCGAACGGCTGGCCAAGAATTCAGATGATGAGTTCCCAGACATGCGGAGAATCTGCCTGTCGGCCGTCCTTCCGAATCTCGATGCAAATAACATTGCCGTATCCGGTTCAACATCGATCGAACACATCGAGTTGTTGCTGCCCAAACTCAAGCAACATCCCAATGAAATATTCGGGGTTGTCGTCCTAACAACCGGCGGCAATGACATCATCCACAACTATGGACGAACTCCGCCGCGTGAAGGCGCGATGTACGGAGCCACCATTGAACAGGCACACCCATGGATCAAGAATTTTGAAGAGCGACTCAACGCGATGCTCGATCAAATCGAGGCCCGTTTTCCCGGCGGATGCCGGATATTCGTGGCGAACATCTACGATCCAACCGACGGCGTTGGTGACATCGAAAACGCCGGACTGCCCGCATGGCCCAACGGGTTAAAGTTGGTCGAAGCCTACAACAACGTCATCGCCAAGTGCGCCGCCAACAACGACTCGGTGGAATTAGTCGACATCCACACGGAATTCCTGGGGCACGGCATCCACTCATTACAGTTTTGGCGAGAATACTACGATGCCGACGATCCTCACTATTGGTACTTCGACAATCTGGAAGACCCCAACGACCGGGGATACGACGCAATCCGCCGGCTGTTTCTGATCAAGATGGCCGAAGTCCTGCCGAGCGTGCTAAGTGACGAAGAATGAAAGTTCAGCCCTCAAGTGCGGCTTTCATATCTTCCACCAAGTCGTCGGGACTTTCGATTCCGCACGAAACTCGGATTGTGCTTTCCGAGATTCCGCCCGCGCGGCGTGCTTCCAAGGTCATTGATGCGTGGCTCATTGTTTCCGGATAGGAAACCAACGATTCGACACCGCCCAACGACTCGGCGAGCTGAAACAAATTCGTTCCCGTCAACACGCGCTCGGCGACTTCGCGTCCGCCCTTCACGTCGAAACTCAACATGCCGCCGAATCCCAATTGTTGGCGTTTGGCCAATTCGTGATTTGGATGCGACGGCAGGCCGGGAAAATACACCCGATCGACCATCTCATGGTTATCCAGCATCTCGGCCAAAACTTGGGCGCTGCGCTGATGAGCTTCCATCCGCGGGCCCAACGATTTGATTCCACGCAGAACCAGCCACGCATCGAATGGCGAACACGCGACACCCAGTGCATTGGTAATGTAATCAACCTGCTCAGCGTGTTCTTGATGGCGCGTGACAACACATCCGCCGACGACATCCGAGTGCCCATTCAGATACTTGGTCGTCGAATGGATGACGATGTCAACTCCATGTTCAAATGGCCGTTGCAGGTAGGGGGACATGAACGTGTTGTCGGCGATCGTAATCGCCCCCGCGTCTTGGGCGATGCCC
>CAUZVF010000697.1:0-4183 GCA_963582955.1 Planctomycetota bacterium | reverse complement strand
AATGACCGAATCACCCAGTCTCGATAGGGTGTCATTTCCCGGTAGTGATCGTGATGAATGCCGTTGGTATCGGCAAAGCGCACCAGATCCAACCAGTACTTCGCCATGTGTTCTCCATATTGGGGCGTCGCGATCAGTCGATCAATGAGCTCTTTCCAGGAATTAGAGGACCGATCATTGATGAAGCGATGAATCTCATCTGGTGTCGGAGGTAAACCTGTCAAATCAAAGGTCACTCTTCTGATGAGCGTTCGTTTGTCGGCCCTGGGTTGAGGTTTTAGGTTTTCCTTCGCCAGGCGGGACAGAACAAACCGGTCAATGCGCGAAAGCCGGTGCCGATCATTGACGTCCGGAGCCGTCTGTGGCTGGGGAGTCACAAAGGCCCAGAAATCTTCGTACTCGGCTCCCTGAAGAATCCACTGCTTGACTAACGCCTTCTCTTGGGCCGTCAATGGCTTCTTGTGGGAATCCGACGGCGGCATTCGCTCGGATTCATCGTCGGTGGTCAATCGATGCCAAATAGTGCTGGCCTGGAGATTCCTGGGTTGAATCACCCGATACCCGTCGCGAACGCGAAAAGGGCCTTCCTTCTCATCGGCGACGTCCAGTCGCAACTCCGCCTGGCGGGCTTCTTCGTCAGGACCGTGACACTGAAAGCATCGGTCGGACAGAATCACACGGATGTCCCGGTTGAACGAGACGGTGTCATCAGCCGCAACGTGCAGACCGGCCACGGCCCAAATGCAGATAGATAAAACACACCGGCTCAACGGAAACCTCATCGTTTCATCCCCGTCGCGTACTGCGTCAACTATTGTTCCTATCGGACATTGTCCTCACCGCGACGCTGCAGATTTCGTTTTCGAGATACGCAGGTTTTCGAACCAATACAGCCCAGACTTACCCGGGCAGACCAGGTCGATGTCGCCGTCTCCGTCCATATCACGTGCGTCCATCTGCAGTCCTGTGCCTGCGCTGCCACGTTCGAAGTCCTCGAGGGCCCAGCGGTCCTTCGCGGCCTTCGGCGCGTTCTCGGCCGGTTTTCCTTCATAGATCACCCGCTTGATCCAGCGTGACTTCTTGCGGTCGAAGTGAAAGCTGTAAACGCACGGTGCGTCCGTCGCGCCAGGCTCAGTTTCGTGCGCGTAGATTCGTTTTCCCGTGACGACCTCCGGCCGCGAGTCTCCGTCGAGGTCGGCAAGATGCAGCGTATGAACCTGCGAGAAAGACGTATCGACATCCTGGCGGGTCCAAACGCGTTTACCGTCGGAGCCGGTCGACTGACGAAGCCAGTGGAGTCCGAAGTCGTGCCCCATGCCCCACAGGACGTCAGTATCTCCGTCGCCGTCGAAGTCTCGCCCGATGATCAGGATGCTCGCGGCACCCAGCTCGAACTCGGCGTGGAACTGCCAAGCGGCTGAGTTCGCGTTGGCCGGCTGCTCGTACCAGCCTTTCGGGGTGATGATGTCCGTCCTCCCGTCGCGGTTGACGTCGCCGACTCCGACACCATGCCCGGCACCCGCTGTGCCGAGATCATGCTTTTTCCATTTCACGTTCGGCTTCTTCGCGGTGATTTCATACCACGCGACCGTTCGCCCGATGTTCGGCAGAAAATCGAGTTTTCCGTCGCTGTTCAGATCGAACAATTGTCCGGTCTCCATGGAACCGGGCAGGTCGACGGTGTGCTCGATCCACTTCTTCGTCGGATCACCGGGATGCTCGACCCAGGCGATACGCCGGCTGAAGTACGCGCACGTGACGATATCGACGTTGCCATCGCCGTTGACGTCGAGCGGCAAGTCAGCGAAGTCCTCGTAGTAGTGTGGATTCGTGCCTGGCAGCACGGTGCGCACCTTGTGTCTCTTCCAGTTCGGTGCTTCATACCACGAGTCGCCGCTGAAGACATCGATTAAGCCGTCACCGTTGAAGTCAGCGGCACCGGCAGCCTCGAAGGGTGATTGATCGTTGATCGTATGCTTCCGCCAGCGAAGATCGCTCGGCTTCTCGTCCGACTGAACTCGAGGGCTCGCGGCACAGAGGCACAGAGCCGCAAAGCAGATAAAGTGGATGCGTCTCAATCGCACAAGCTGTCTCCCTGTAGTCGTTGATCGCTCCGCGATCAAAACGGCTCTGATCGCGCAGCGATCAGCGACAAACCTCGGTCGTGATCGTTCGGTCATCGATCTCGGATAACCTCAGGAGTTCAGGATACCCGAGACCTTGCCGCCAACACAATGCGCCGACGTCGAGCCGGAATTTCGGAGGCTTCTGAGACACGGTGCACGGCGGCGCTGCAACAAAAATCGCCAAGTCAGATGGGCCGGGCACCGCATCCGACGCTGGGAACGGCAAATGTCGGAGGTAATCCAGTTCGGCCCGTGAGGGTCTGGCGACTCGTTCACGTTACCGCAAGTATTTTTCCGGGATTTTCTTCAAAGGCCGAAGCTCAACGGTGCGATAGTAGAGTTCCGACCATTCGGAGATGATCTGGAGCTTGCCGCGCGTGAGTGGAACTTCCTTGCCGTCCACGATTCGACGGGCATTCGTGACGATCATGGTGATCTGGCCATTGACCAAATACACGCTGGTGCCATCCACCGTCAGGAACTCAACGGTGTTCCATTGGCCATGAGGTTTTTCATAGTCCGTACCGATCAATACGCGGGTGTTTCTGCCAACGGTGATCTTCTCGCCGCCTTTCTGGAAAACACGGAATGCCCGGTTTCGGTAGTAAGGCAGCTTCTTGGACTGGGCCGCGACCTCGATATCGGCCGAGGGTCCAAAGACGGTGTAGAAGTCGCCGCAATGCCCAGCCATGACCTCGCACTCCAGCGATTCCATCCAAGCTCCCGCCTGAACGCCGTGCCGTCCGACGCAGTGGAAGAGCAATCCCCCATCGCGAGGGAAATTCCGACGCCAGTTCTTCTTCCCCCACTTGAACTCGACGCGCAGATGGTAATTCTCGTATTCCTTTTGGCTGGTTATGGCGCCGGGGATTTCCCCAGAGATGCGGATGGCGGGCTGGCCATCCACCTCGACCACCGTAAACACCTCCTTGGAGTCTTTGTTGAGACCGATTGGTTGCTTTTCCCCTCTCGGCGAGCTAACTGTCGCTTCAGGTCCTCGTCTTCGATTCGCCAACGGTACGCTTCTGACAAATGGTAGCCGCGCTTCCGTTTTGACACGATAGCATCGTCGGCCATCTCCAACCACTTCTTAATGTCGCCATTCAGTCTCGCGATTGCTTTTCGAGCAAGCGAAGTTGCTTTCGACGCCACCACTTTCGCCCCTGTCGCACAGTTCACTTCCTCATGTGGCACTACTTCAGTTGCGGAACCCGAGGCAACGCGCTGCGCAAACAGCATCCACAGCTCTTTGTTTTCGATGGGAATAGAAAACGGCTCCAATCCGTCAGCCACGAGCGTATGCGATTCTCGGCCCTTGCCGATCGTGATTATTAGCACTTCTGCTGGCTCATCATCACAAGGAAGACAATCATTCAGCATCCCGAAATATACGACAGCATCGTGGCACGGCACGTCGCCGGTCGGCATTGCCGGCATGTGTTTGGCATCTGAACTTAGTTCACGCGCGGTCGCCACAGCGGCACGAATTAGCGGTCGTGGATCGTATGCTTCGTGTGTTGGCGGCTTGAGCAACTTGCCCGAAGTGCCAGACATCTCGTCGGCTTTCGCGATGTCGGACAACTTACCAATCGCATCTTCACACACCTCAAGAAGCGATTCCGCTGAGTTCACTTCCGGCGGTTGCCACGCCGGCATGGCGTCCATCGCGATCTTATATCGCTCAAGCGCCACGCGGTCATTGTTAGCCGCGAAACAAGACGAAATGAATGCACCGTCATTGATTGCTACCGCCTTGAGGTATGCGAGTTCTAATCCAAGCAGCTCGCTTTCAAGTGCTGACCACGATGGCTTCTCAGGCGGTTTCGTGGCGGCTCGGCGATCAATCGTCCTCAGCAACTCAAATTCCAATGGCTGTAGTTGTTCTCGACGAAACTCATCACCGCCAGGCGAATACCAATGCAATGGCATCAATCTGCTGGAAATCGTCGGCCAGTTTGCGATGATTCGCTCAGGCGTGATGGGCTGGCCGTCTTCGATGTCACCAAAGGCAGCCAAGGCCCGCCCTGGATAGCTAATCGCATCGCCATAGGCCGAAT
>CAUZVF010000696.1:0-4185 GCA_963582955.1 Planctomycetota bacterium | reverse complement strand
TTAGTCCCGCGGAGTTCCACCGATTCCACATCACCGCTGGAATCCAGGCTGACACTCCCACCAAGTTCCAAGAGTGCATCAATCGTTTTTTGCTTCGTTTTTGCCGATGTTTTGGTCATTTCACGTATCAATTGAACTCTGTTGACCGTGTATCAGGCAACAAGCATAGTCGCTTTCGAGGAATTGGGACAGCGGAATCCAAAAGACCTTCGACCTGGAAGCCTTCGCAAAAACTGCGTTTCACCAGTGGACTTGGAACTTCCATACACCCAAACAAGGTCAGCCAGGGGACGATCTAGCATTCGTGAACTACATGACGATGAATGGAGATCAAGCGTTGGTCCTGCATTTCATGGTCAAAGCGGACGTTCTTCCCAAACAGCAAGCGACGTTGGACAAGATCGTGCGCACGATTGCATTCACTAACCCTCATCCGCCGCGACCTACCAAAGCATCGGACCAGATTCGGCGGATCGCATCGAGCAAACAGGCCGTGAACGCCATCGCCTCAGAGATCCAAATCCGCGTTCTAAGATCCACCGATTCCAGCCGTCCAATCGTCCAATCCATGGCGTGACCGGCTTGCGTGCGTTAGGCGGCAACCTCATGGGGCGGATTGGCGGGAAATCAGTCACCGCCCGGGATTCGGCATGGATGCCGGGCCTCTGCGGCCGTGCGTTGTGTTGGGCGGCTTACAAGATGTGTTGCCAGAGGATCACCCAAACGCACGCAACGAACGGCGAGAGCAGCAAGACGATCAACAGCGCACTCCATACGTATGAAAACACGACGGAAGGAGTGTACTGTTCCTCGCGGCGAATCGCGTCATAGTTGTCGTTAATGCTACGATCGCAATCGGAACACTCGGATAGCGGTTGCAAGTTGATTTCGAAGTCAGGATTCTCGGGTGCCAGCAGCCCCCCTTTGCGCCATCCTGCCATTCTAAGTTCGAACCGAAATATCTCAGCCTCTGTCAGCGATGCCCCGCACCAGACACAGCGAGATGCATCACTTCTATCGAGCATCATCCACCAGATGAATGCGAGTTCAACGGGGTTTACTACGACAACGTGTCGCAATGACGGGTTAACATGACTCACCCCATCCTACCACACCCCGCCCCCATTTGAACTCCCGCCGCAACTTTGGCACGATGGAACATGACCGGCTCATGAGAGAACCGCCGCCGAAGCAAACAGCCACCAAGGGGGCTAGCTAACCCATGTCGAAGAGAGCCGAACAACACAGTGGATTTACTGTGATCGAATTACTTGTGGTGATCGCCATCATTGCGATTCTGGTTGCCCTTCTGCTCCCTGCGGTACAGCAGGCACGCGAAGCGGCACGGCTGGCCCAATGCAGGAACAACCTCAAGCAGATCGCGTTGGCAGTTCAGAATTATGTGAGTGTCGCCAGTGTGCTGCCGCCCAGTGCATGTATTAATCCGGCGATAACGCAGACCGGCAATAATGGTTCTTGGGGAGTCCACGGGCGGATCCTTCCGTTTCTCGATCAAAGTAATCTGTACAACGACGTTGATCTCACCGCCGCTTGGGATTTTCAACAGGCCATCAACGGACTCAAAATCTCGGTCTACAGCTGCCCCACTGATCCCCGAAGTAATGAAGCACGTAATCCGGGTGGGGGAAAAGTGACCTTGTACCCAACGAACTATGGGTTCAATTTCGGCACTTGGTTTGTCTACGATCCGGTGACGGGCCGCGGAGGCGACGGTGCCTTCTTTCCGAATGCCAGGCTCGGTATGCAAGCGTTTGCTGATGGAGCCAGCTACACACTTCTGACAGCCGAAGTGAAAGCCTGGCAGCCGTACCGCCGCAACGGCGGACCGCCGACGACCAGCGTTCCCGACACCGTCGCCGCAGCGGAATCGGCGATTGCAAGTGGTATCCAGTTTAAGAACACCGGTCACACAGAATGGCCCGATGGCCGCGTTCACCATCACGGGTTTACGACAACAATGACACCAAACTCCGTCGTTGAATGCACGGACGGAACAACGATATATGATTGCGACTACAACTCGTGGCAGGAGGGGAAAAACGGCGGAAACGGGCATTCCAGCTACGCAATCATCACCTCACGGAGCTTTCATCAGGGGATCGTCAACGTCGCCATGATTGGCGGCTCCATTCGTTCGATATCAGAGAACATTGACGGCTCTGTTTGGAGAGGACTGGGCACGCGGGCAGGCCGCGAAGTCGTCGTCGGAGAGTTTTGACTTACCATACGGACGATCAAACTTGAAGTTCCAATTGCAAACGCGGAACCTGGACACTCCCACCGGCGAGCGCGACCAGCACCGGCGGGACGAATCTAATTTGATCCGCTTCCGTTTTTGAACCGCGCGTCCATGCAAGCGCCGAAAACGATGCCGAATGACATGCCCAAGGACAGACCAATGGCGATGTTGTCAAACGCAGTTCCGAATGCAACGCCAAAACACATACCGAGAGCCACTCCAATTCCGACCATGGACTGCTTTGATTCCTCTTTTTGATCGTCGTTGGTCGTTTCGTTCTTCTGTTCTTCCATTGGATTCCTTTATCGTTGTTACTCCCGTTCGCCGAGCGCGACCAGCGACGACGGGATGATAACCGAGTTGTCAAAGACCTAAACGTAAATCGTCGCCATTTGGATCTCTAAGCCGCGTTTTCCGCCAGGGCGTGCTCTTTCACTTTCGCGAAACCAGCGCGACAACTTCATGCACGGCGACCGTTTTCCCCAGAGCCAAAAGCCGGACAATGCAAGGCCGGTTCGGTGACTTCAAACATGTGACGAAGCATCGGACCAGATTCGGCGGATCGCATCGAGCAAATGGGCCGTGAAGCCGAGCCCAATCGGCCGCGCGACTTGGGCCCTGGTTCCTGCGCTACAGTCGGCGCAATGTGTATTCATCCAGGCCGCACCCGTAACAAGCCGGACTTGACCCTTCTACAGTATGTCGTAGAATTACTCTTTTACGCTGTGTAAAACGCGGCAGTCGGAAGACGCGCGATGGAGACAGCATGACGGGAAATGAGGCATCGACGTTCTGGATGAAGCGGAGTTGGACCGGATCGCTCAGTCAGCCGAAAACTATAATTATACATAGTAGTATTCTTGTGATCAGATTAGCAATGGCTTCGTCGTACTCCGTGTACAATTGCTTGGCCACGTCGCGATTCATGCACGCGCTTTCGACCGAAAACTGAATTCACACTTGTGTCTACGCTGCTTCTGCTTCGCTGTCACTCAGCTTGCTTATGAACGCGGCATCGTATCTGCGTTTTCTCCATCCTTCAGCAATGTTTGCACATAGTCGATCGCAACATTTGAACTCGCCGCTCCGCGGCTGTCACACTGGATGAAAAATGATGAGTGCATCACGGCTCGGTTCTTCTGTGATATTCCTGGTATTTGTCGCCGGATGTGGATCTTCCTCTACGTCGGATTCGACGAATTCAACAAACGACATCCAACGACATGGCCAGCAAACGGTGACTTTCTATGTCGCCGGAATGAGCAAAAAACTGGACCTCTTCTGAGGCCAATGATCCAATCGGGTCAAAGAAGCCCTGGTAGGGCTTAAGGGCGTTGAGTTGGTCGAAGATGAATGGGACCGCGAACTAGAATCAGAAGAACCGCTGGATTTGTTATTCATCACCTACAACGCTGACGACATCGCGATCGAAAAAATGACGGCCACGGTTGACGAGCAAGGATTTCAAGCGGAAATTAAGAAGAAATAACTCACGAGAGACAAGACTCAATATGGCTGCTGAACCACGGACAAGCGAAATCCCCGCTCCGGATTGTTGAGCCTCGACGGTGCAACCGTCGCCGGGTGCGACGCAGAGTTCAACCAACCGTGGCGAGGGTATTGCCAAAGTCGGTACGGTGGTTTCCGCCATCATGGCGTCGAGTTGCTGTTGGCTGCCGCCGCTGCTGATTGTCTTCGGCGTCTCAGGCGCGGGGATGATTGCGGCACTGGAAACTTACCGGCCGTTGTTGATGACCGTGACATTCAGCTTTCTCGCGGCCGCGTTTTATTTCACCTACAAACCACGCCGTGCGGGACAAGCCGAGGATTGCCGCGCACCGGCCTCCCAAACTGGCCGGCGGCGTTTCAGCATGATGGCGATGAACAAGATCATGTTGTGGGCCGTGACGGTTATGGCCGTCGTG
>CAUZVF010000695.1:0-4185 GCA_963582955.1 Planctomycetota bacterium | reverse complement strand
CGCGTCAGGTGTTTGTCTTTCGGTAGCCGTTTCAAGCTCTTTACATAGACATCGACAGCCGGTTGCCATTCCTTTGTCTTTTGCAGACTGTGTGACCATTGGTCGTAGGTGCTGCGAACCAGTTTCAATGATTTGTTTTTGTCGTGTGGAATCCGCTGGCAACGATCAATAGCAGCCAGTGCTTCTGAGTATTTGCCAGCTTTTGTATGTTCCTGAACGACGCGCTGCAGATAAATGTCAACAATCGCGGTGACTTCGGCGACTTTCGGATTGGCTTTGGTAAGTTGCCGTAAGAGCTTTTCGGCTTCCGCTGCGCCCTTTTTCTTGTATTCATTCCACGACCACTCTTTTCCGACATAGGTTAGATTATTCTTGAACCGTTTGTTTTCGGGATGGTTCTGAATGGCTAATTGATAGACCTTAGCCGCTGCCGCCCAGTCCTTGTTTTGCATCATCCGGCTGGCCCACAAATCCCAAGTCACCATCAAGTTGTTTGTCAGATGCTTGTCCGCGGGAAAACTCTTCAACGAGTCGGCATACACCGCAACGGCTTGCTGCCAATCTCCCTTGTTCGCGAATTGATTGGCCCATGTGTCGTAGACGACATGCAGCATGTTATCGACGTCCGTCTTGTTCTGAATGCGGTTTTTGTTGCGCGAGACTGCCGCGATCGCTTCTTCGAATTTCTTTCGTGCATTCAACTGTTTGACAAGCCGCGAGACATAACTTGCCGCAGCGTTTTGCATTTCAGGAATATTGGCATGCCGTTTCGTCAGGTTGTCAAGGATTTTCTCGGCTGCGATCGATCCGTCCTGTTGATAAATCGACCACGACCATTCCTGTGCGGCGAAGACGAGGTTGTTGATCAGCCGCTTGTCTTTCGGAGCCACCTTCAGGCCGCTTTCGATCGCTGTGGCCGCTGATTCGAAGTCTTTCTCGTTGATCTCCGCAACCGACCAGCGTAGAAATGCGTTGATTCGCCAGGATTTCAGTTCTTCGTTCGCGTCGGTTCCGACTTTGCCGAGTCCGGACGCGGCCGTCGACAGTGCCGCTTGCCACTTCTTTTGTTTGATTAACTCTTCGGCCAGCCGAATAAATACCCATGCCTGCATCTTGTCGAAGTGTGATTTGGGAACATCGGCGGCAGCCTTTTTCAAGATGGCGACCGCTTCGTCATGGCGGCTGTCATTGATCGCCGCCTCGGCCCATTCATGCCAAACCGCTTTCAGGTTGTTATTTAGCAATGCGTCTTTCGGTGCGAGTTCAAGTCCCGTATGCAGCACGTCCAGAGCATTCTCGTACTTGCCGGCTTTCGACAACGCACTACTCCAATTGGCAAGCACTGCTAGTACGTTCTTGATGGCCGAGTCGAATTCTGGATCGAGACTCAGTGCGTGGAAATATGTCACCAGCGCGTCATCGAATTTCTTCTCTTCGGTCAGCCGGACTCCGTGGTTGTAGTAGATAATCGCCAATAGTCCGGTTTCTCCGACCTCGCGGCGTTGATCGCGATGGCGATCGGGCAGGTATCGAAACCCGGTTTTCTTCTCGAATTGAGATTGCACAACCGGATCACGCGCTGGATTGAAGCCCAGCGGAGTTGTTGTTTCGATGTCGGCGTGCTTTGTTCCGTCGTACAAAATCGAGAACGCGTGATCGGGAACCTCAATCGTCCGAACGTTCAGTCCCAGCCGTCGTGCGAAGACGTTGTACAACGCCGCCGAAGAAACACAGTTGAAGGTGCCTGTCGTGAGGATCGTGGAAACGTCGGTCTGGTTGGCAACGTATCCCTTGGCCATGACCTCTTTGTGAAGCCACTTCAGCAGCAAGTCTCCTTTTTCGTATGACGATTTGGCTGACAATGTGGCTTGGCGAGCTTGTTCGTCAAAACCATCAAGTTGCTTCAGATACTGACGCCGCTTTCGACGATCCTCGACACCAGATACCAACAAAGCCGCATCGGCGAATGACCAACGATCCAGCTTTCCGTCTTCGGCATCATCAAACAAGTCGGCCATGTCCTTCGAAACGACGACGTCGACCGACTGTTTCAAATGAGCCAACACTTTCAATGCCTTCGCCGGAGATTCCTTGAACGCGTAGTGTGTTTTCGGAACACCCCGGTGCCCCATGATTCCAATCTCGGAAATCGCCACGCTTTCAGCAACGTCAGCCGGTTTCAGACGAACCAGAATCCACCGCGCGGCGGTCGCCGGAAATGAGAACTTCTGCAGCTTATTCGTCGGCTTCAAACGGTCGCTGCGTAAAACATGAAAACCGGCATGCGGCGACAAGATCGACGCCAGAATCTCGACGTCGATCGGGCCGATTTTACTGCGTTGCACTGCGGCAACTTGAACGTTGAGTTGTTCGATCGTTATTGTCTTGCCGCCAAAACCCAGAACAACTTCAAACGCGGCTTCCCGTGAGGCCTCAGCAACAAGAACCGTGCGCGGATCACCATCGCTCAAGCTTGCAAATCGTGATCGATTCAGAACGAGACTGGTCGAATGATCGACGCCGACATCATGCTCTCTCAGCAAGTCGATGAGCTTGTCATCAGCAGCTTGCGCGACAGGTTGTACAATCAGGAGCGCGAACAGCGTCGCAATGACGTGAACTTGAATTCGTTGACTCGGTGAGTTCATCAGTCTGCACTCCAGGGGAATCTTCGGTATCCGCGGGCAGAACGAGCCTGCTTTCGCATGCGGATGTTAAGAAAGACACAAGGATAAAATCCATATTGACCGCGTCCACCCGACATCAGGCGGATTCTTGCCGCCGGATTTGCAAAAGATCGGCCATTTCGGAGTTAACCCACCAACGGGTCGATGACGCTGGCGTCGTATACATCCGTGAGTCGTTCGTCGCGAGCGTTGTGACGGTAGGTCAGGGCTTCGTGGTCGAGTCCCATTTGATGAAGGATCGTCGCGTGCAGATCCGAGACTTTTGTGCGGTTTTCAATCGCGCGGTAGCCGAAGTCGTCGGTGGCTCCGTAGGATTGGCCGCCCTTGATGCCGCCGCCGGCCAGCCACACGCTGAAACCATAGGGATGATGGTCACGGCCTTCCGTACCGGGGCTGGTGTTGCGGTTGTCGGCGGCTGGCGTGCGTCCGAATTCTCCGCCCCACCAAATCAAGGTCGAGTCGAGCAACCCACGACGCTTTAAGTCAGTCATCAGGCCGCCGATCGGCAAATCAGTTTGCGCGCAGCATTTGCGCATGCCGGATGCGTTTTCCGTATGAGTGTCCCACGGCTGACCGCTCATGAAGATTTGCACGATTCGTACGCCACGCTCGACCAATCTTCGTGCCAACAGGCATTGCAAGCCGTAGGTGCCCGTCACGTCGTTGTCGAGACCATACAGCCGTTGCGTCGCAGCCGTTTCCTTGGTGATGTCCAGGGCTTCCGTTGCTGATAGCTGCATGCGAGCCGCCAACTCGAAGCTGGAAATCCGGGCATCGAGTTCCAACTCGCCAGGATGCTGTTTCTTGTGCCGCTCGTTCAACTGAGACAGCAACCGCATGCGTGCCAGTTCGATTGCGCGCGGCCGTGGCGACTTGGGATGCAGATTCAAAACCGGCGAACCATTGATGCGAAACGGAGTTCCCTGATAAACCGGCGGCAGCCATCCGTTCGACCAGTTTCGTACGCCGTCGACCGGCAAACCGCGTGGATCGGGCAGCGCCACGTAAGCCGGAAGATTTTGATTCTCGGTTCCCAATCCGTAAGCCACCCATGACCCGATGTTCGGCCGCCCAGAGATGATTAATCCCGTTTGCATGTGCCAGATGGAATGTTCGTGATTGCGGTGTTCTCCATACAGCGAGCGAATCACGGCAATGTCGTCAGCATGCTCGGAGATGTACGGCATGACGTCGGCGAATTCCAGGCCACTCTTGCCGCACTTTCGAAACGGAAACGCGCCTTGCACTAACTGAGCCGTCCGCTTTTCATCATCGGCAACTTCGGCAGGTGGCTGCTTGCCGTGATACTTCGTCAGCATGGGTTTCGGATCGAGTAAATCCACCTGGCTCGGCCCACCGTGCATGAAGAGCTGAATGATGGCCTTCGCTTTTGGTTCGTACTCCGACGGCTTCGTGCGAACGTCGAAGATTCGAGATTTCGATTCGCCGCGAGCCTGGGATGAGGCGTCATCGCTCAGCAGCGACGACAAAGCAATGC
>CAUZVF010000694.1:0-4190 GCA_963582955.1 Planctomycetota bacterium | reverse complement strand
ACGGACGGCGGTGATTTTTCGATCAACACGCGTCGATCTGAACCGTCTACAGCGAGGCTGACAATGGAACCGGAAAACTCGCGAACGACGATGCGCATGCTGTCGCCGAGCATGCTGACGACCGGTGGCGTGGCTGCATACGATTGCCGACGCGGAACCTTGTACGAAACTCGCTTTGCTCCGTTCTCGACCACCGTTAGTTGCGAACCGTCCCACGAATAATCGCGCGGTGTTGATGCTGTCGGCCCCAGTGCCGCATGACGCTCGATCTTTTGAACCCGCTCTAGCGTATCGCTCGTCAGCCGGCAGCCCCACACGCCGTCTGCGAACCGCAACAGGAACAATTCGCCGTCCGGTTTATTGCGCCACAACGGCATGTTCACGCTCGAACTACGCGCACCAACCGCCCGCGTCAGATTGCCTTCCGATGGAGCCGGCATCACCAACCCAGTGACATTTTCGCCTCGCCAGCGATCGACGAATGTGTTGCCGTTCCAATTGCAAATCCGCAGTGAGTTCTTGCCCTCGAGAAGAAGAACCTCCGGAGGGTCCACGCCGTCGAAGTCGTCCACAGTGAGCACCCTTTGGTCGGCGACGTCGTAAACACGTTCTCCTTTATTGGCACCGAAAATGACGAGGTGAACCTTCTCGTCGGCGTGTTCATTCGTGACGGCAGCCAGGATCTCGATCTCTCCGTCGCCGTTCAGATCGATGAATGGATCGGGGGCTGCCCGATCGATCTTCACTTTGGATTGGTATTGGTTCTCGGAGTCACCAACAACGCGTTTCCATTTGCTCCGCGATGACTTGCCGTCCTGCGTGACAACTTGAACACCGGGGATCATTGGATTGATCATCAACAGAGACGGCAGTTCACCATCTGCCAGCGGCATGGCCGCGGTCGCCGCCCAATAGGTGCGAATCTGCGGTCCCCAGGTCGTCTGCATCGTCTTTTTGCCCGACGACAGGTCGTAAACCCAAATCGCTTCGTGCGAGATCATCACCATGTCGGTCTGCCCATCGCCATCCATGTCGGCGAATAGATGCAGCGGGGCGTAGATCGTGCCTTCTTCCTCGGCGTGGAAACGCAACTTGGGGTTATCGACTCCGTCTTCAAAGCTCCACAAGTATCCGACACCGCGTGCTGCGCTGCCGCCAAATCGCTTCTCCGAATCACCGCTCCACCATGCACAAAGCTGCTCGCCCGCAACACCCGCCAGAATGTTGCCGAAACGTTCGTAGCGCCCAAACACGTTCCCACACGTATAGAGGAATGCGGCCTTCCCTGTTTTGCCGTTGACCATGTAGCGGTGATGGGCGACACCGGTGCTCGATGCAATCAGCAATCCTCGCGTGCCGTCGCCGGCAAAATCCCGAATCTGAATCACCTGTGGCCGGGCAAATTGCTGCGTTTCCCACAACTTGTCTCCCTGCACGGTTTGGCAAATGAGCCGATCGGCGAGCACACGCAGCAACTCGTCACGGCCGTCGCCGTTCACGTCGACCAACTGCACCTGTTCGGTGCTTGTGCTCGCACCACCAAGGTCGTATGTCCATCGCTTGTGCGGTACCTCCGCGAGTCCGCCGACCAACGGCGAGAAACCAGTCAGCCCAGGATCGCGACGATACGCGGGCCATTCCGCTGCGGGTACGTCAGACGAAGCCGGTCTCAGGCCCTTCTTCACCGGTTCTTGGCCCGTGGAAACTTCTTGGACGGTGGAAACGGCCACAATACCAGCCAACACGACCGCAGCCACAACACATCGCACTAGTGATTTGCTCATCGTTCGACCTGCCTGACAATCAATGGGTTCTGCATCATATGGGGATCGGTGGCGGCGGATTGCTGCGGTGGGAAATGAACAAAGTGCAGCCACGCCCGCCAGCGTTTATGTGCTTCTGGGTCGCGAGATTTCGCAGCGGCAAATCGCTTCGAGGCGGTGAGCGTGCCGTTAGCCTGAATGTTGAGTCGTTCTTCGCCTTGCCGGCCGAAGCGCTCAAATGCGATCGCCAAGCATCGCTTGCGGTCCATCACCTGTGCCCAGCCCTCCGCAGGCGAGGAACGTTTCGATGCGACAACAAAGGGTTGTAATTGACCCTTGACGCCGCGAAGGATTCGCCAGGGCGAGGCGCTGCTGCCGCTGCTGCTGTCGGCTCGCAACTCGACCTGTGCGTTTCCAAACAACGATCGATAGATGGTTCGCGCCGCCCCCAAATCGACCAGTGTGCGACTGCTTCCAGTTGGCCGGTCCAAGTTCAGACTCAGTTGCAAGCCGACCTCCTCGACACGATCCTCCGGATCGTCGATATTCAGCCGCAGATCGACCCAACTGACGGGGCCTGGAAAGATAAGATCGGCGCTCCACCGGACATTGCGTAGTGCGTCGCTTGTCTCCGTTTTTTCGAATCGCAGCGCGACGGCCATCTTGCCTTGCCGGACGACACGTGAGTTTGTGCCTTCGCCACCGAGTTGATGTGTCTTGCCGTCGCGATCGCGAATCGTCAGCCCGATCGAACCGGGACGTAGATGCTCGGAGGGCGTGAAGTCAACAGAGCGGAGGAATCCGCGAAAGTCACGTGGGACCGTCCAATCGATGTAGGGAACATTGGAGACAACGAACGAATCAGCTCTTTCAACCAACTTGTGGCCACGCGTTCGCTCCGGCCCGGGTTCGACATCCGGTCCGTACTCGACCAAGTATTCACGTTTCTCGTTCGGTGCGGAGCGAGCGATGAAGTCCAGCCACCATTCCGACGTTTCGGGGGCGCTCGTATTCGGTCGGAATTGTGCGACGACCGGCTTGCCGTCATGCATCAGACGAAAACTCGTCGACGCCGCAGTCGGACGAGGAAGCACCAGCAACGCGTGTACCGGCGAGCCATCACGATGCACGCCGATCGGCTCCGTGACCTCAAGTGTGAGACGACGCGGCTCGGCAGCTAAGGCAGCGCTCGTCGCGAACGCGGCAAACAATAGCCAGCAAAAAGGCTTCAGGTTCACGTTTTGCTCCAACCTTCAACCAGGCTTTCTCAAGCACCCGAAGAATCTAGTAGAACACCGCCGATTGTAATCTAGTCCGGGTCTTTGTGCAAATTGTTGAGTACCTCGGTCTGAGTAAACCAAATCGCAAAGCGCACGAAGGCGACAAAAGTGCCGTAAAACGTCGAAATCGGTCGCGAATGACACACTGGGAGGCTGATTCTTGTGCCCCGTCGGAGTGGTTTCTCCCAAACTCAGTGAGTCCTGGCGCGCGTCGGTGAGGCACAACAATCTGATTCCAGCGGCGCCAGCATCGAGTTACGGCGTGTAATCAGATTGATACAAGTGAGATTCTTACATGCGTTCGGTGATCGCGACCGAGGTCATCCCGAATATTGTGCATGCGCGCCGCGGAGGGCGTGTCCTGAGCGCGTTATCGACTGGCCTTAGGTCGCTTCGGTCGACAACAGACGCAGTTTCTGAAACTCTCTAGCGCGCGTCGGTGAGGCACACCGCTGAAGTTTTTGATCGCGCGAAAACTCGCTTCGCTACCACGTTCGCATCGCAAATATTCTTCGCAGAATCATGACGTTTCCATATTGCGACGCAAATCACTACTATAACCATGTATCAAAGATGATCATCTTTGTGAATCAGGTGCAGCTTGAATTTGCCTTTTCCGTCATTCCACCACATGGACCACAGGTTGATCTTCCCGCCGACCCCATTCTGGATGGTCAGGTCGAGGTCGCCGTCACATTCGGCCGCTTGAAGACCGTAGCCGTAGTCGTATTTGTCCGCGACCACGTGCTCGGAGAAGCAAATGGGAGAGCGCGTCGTCTGTGCGAGTGTGTTGGCCTGGACCGGCAAAACGACGATTGCGAAACCGACCCCGCACGAGAGTCGTTTCGTATTGCCTTTCCATTCATTGGTCACGATGAGTTGTTGGTGTGAACGAATACAGCTTTGCCTGCTCCAGATAGAATCGAAGTCGAATGGAGCGTCCTCGCACTTGCTGGCATTCCTGTTTTTCTTTCCAGCGCAGAGTGTGTCGCAACTGGTCGCCGCGCAGCGGTTGGCAGTCGGCAATGGAGAATCCTTCGATTGGTTTTCCGGTCGCATCCAATACCTCAACGCGAAGCGATCCCTTGCTGGCATCCGCGTTGACCTCGATTCCGTCACCGAGAAAAAGGAACGGTCGCGTTGTTAG
>CAUZVF010000693.1:0-4191 GCA_963582955.1 Planctomycetota bacterium | reverse complement strand
CCGACGAAGGCAAATCCTCCAAGGACATTTCCATGCACAGATTAACTGCCCCAACTAACCCTAACACCGCGCCCACTAAAACTGGGGAAGTTCAAAGACGTCATCGCGATTAGCGAGAATTAGCGTTCCCTCTGTCGACTGAGTTTTTCGTTGTCGTGTATGAAGACACGTCCCAAAGGTAGATCTCGTTGGAAGCAACCGCGAGCCACTTACCGTTGGGTGAGAATTCCAAGTCGCTCCCGCCCGCCTGCGTTTGGCGAGCGACCAACTTCCGCGATTTGAGATCCCAAATCACAATCTGCGACGAGCCCGCGCTGGTCACGGTGGCGGCGAGGAACAATCCATCGTGGCTCGACGCCAGGCTGCCCACGCAATCACTCGCTCGCCGAGCGGCACTCCTTCGGTCATTGTTTAGAACAACGCCGCGACCGCGTTGATCCTCTGATTCAAGCCGAAACTCCTCCTGACGTTCCGCCAGATCGAACACGACGACGGTGTCGTTCTTGTCCGGAAACGCAATCCACGACGTGCCGGGGATCGGCGTCAGACTCGCAAAACGATCCTGCATGTCGGGATAGTGTTTTCGAAAGATCTCGTTGTCGAGGTCTTTTTCGGTCTCATCATCTTCATCGCCGCTGAACTCACATCGGCGGCGAATGGCGTCGCTTGGCCACAAAACTGGGCATTGAGATTGGTTCCAAACGGTTTGGCGGCGCTGACATTCTTAGGTTTTCCATTGCTGATCTTTGCCTACAGGGCCATTCTTAAACTCAAAAAGCAAAGTGGGCACTTTATCTGGTTCGGGGGTGCGCATCGTGACTTTCTCGCTTCTTTGCCAATATTCAAGTGGGGAAAATTCGCGCGAGAGAATTTTGAAGGCGCACCAGATTTCTCGGAAATACAAGAAACTGACAGACCTGAATGGTGGCCGTGAGCTGTGCCCTGCAATCACGATCCGCGTGAAGACAATGCAAAATGCTTTGGTTTCGAATAAAGCGCTGCTTTAGGCGGAAGGCCACTGAGACAAATCGCTCTTCGTCACCCGAATTGAAACATTCGTGGCGCTCAATGGGGCTAGCGGGGAACGCAAGCGTCTTGGCCGCTAGAAACGACATTTGAGTCCGGGCAGACATCAGGAAGCTTACGCTTCCCGTTGGCCTCTATGTTCTCGCGTTCATACTTCTTTCGGAACGACAAACGGTTCGCGGTATTCGCGAGTCAGCATTGTGTCGGCTTCGGGGTCGCCAACGAAGCGTTCGGTTTTGGGATTGAATTGTATCTGGCGTCCCAGGCGATAGGCGATATTGCCGAGGTGTGCGAGTCCGGAACTGTAATGAGCCGTCTCGACTGGGCCGTTTTGTTTGCTCGTGTCGCGGGATCGAACGGCGTCGATGAAGTTCTGGAAGTGACGGTCTAACTCTCCGCGCTCGCTGCGTTTCGGACCCGGTTCGCGGTTGCGGCCCAGGTAGGTTTCATAAGTGCCATATCCCTTGATGACCAGAATTCCGTCTTCGCCGTAAAAGATGTTGCCGACACCGGCACCCTGTTCGGTACTCGTGCACCAATGACGAACCTCGAACTGGATCATCTTGTTCTCTTCGGGATAAAAGTAATTCGTCGAGAGAACTTCGGGAGTTTCCTTGTCGTCATCCCACAAGAACTTGCCTCCCATCGCGTTGACCTGCGACGGCAACTTGACATCGAGACCCCACTGGCACATGTCGGTTTCGTGAATTCCTTGATTGCCGACATCTCCGTTGCCGTAATTCCAATGCCAATGCCAGTTGTAATGCACCAGTCGCTTCGAGAATTTGCGTTCCGGAGCCGGTCCCTGCCACAGATTCCAGTCGAGGTTTTCGGGAGTCTTATCCGGATCCGGCTGCTTGCCGATCGACGGACGCCAGCGATAGACGAGCCCTCGCGCCATGTAAACTTTACCGATCGTACCGTTGCGCAAATGCTCGACGGCTTCTTGAATTGCTGGCGAACTTCGCAGTTGCACTCCGTGTTGGACGATGCGATGGTACTTCGCGGCCGCTTCGATTAGCTTGCGGCCTTCGAAAATGTTGTGTGTGCCTGGCTTTTCGACGTAGACGTCTTTGCCGGCCTGGCAGGCCCAAATCGCGGCCAGCGAATGCCAGTGATTCGGAGTGGCGACAGTCACGACGTCGATGTCCTTCCGGTCGAACACACGCCGCATATCGGTTTCGGTTTCGTAACCGTGGCCGTACTTCTTTTCGAACTCTTTGGCCCGCGTGGCCAGAACTTTGCTGTCAGGATCGCAGAGGACGGCAACTTGAACTCCGTCGATTTTCTCAAGTGCCGCGGCGTGAGACTTTCCACGTCCATGGACTCCGAGAATCGCGACGCGAACAGTCTCATTCGCCGCCGCACGAGCAACGGAAGTGGATAGACCCGTCGTCGCAACTGCACCAGCGCTTGTTGTCAGAAAACTTCTGCGGGATACGTCTGCCATTATGATCGACCTTTCGTTTCTTTTCGATTGTCGTTGTATTCATTTGGGTGATACCGAGTTTATTCTCTTTTCCACGAAATGGAAATTACTTCGACATACTCGCCCTCACGACCCGACAGAACAGGATCGAATCGCAATCCAACGATGTCGCCCCGATAACGGTCGGACGATGACAGATCAATTTCATTTGTATGAATCTGGCCGTCCGGTTTGACCGAAAACTGAATGAAATTCTTGGGAGGAAACTGTGGGTTGTCATCGGTCTTCCAAAACAACTGGGCAACACTGGTTCTCGTATGATAGGCGGCACGCAGATACAGCTTTGGGACATCGCGTGCTTTCCAGAACACGGGCGGACTGATCATCTGAGGGTCATTGGCGGAAACGTCCAAACGGATTGATCCGCGAATCGGAAAGCCGGCGTCCAAAGTATTCACAAGGCTCCAATGCTGCCGGTCTTGCGCGAAACGAAAATTGGGTTTGATTTCCGGCCGGTGCTGATAAACTCAAGCACGGATATCTTTCAACCAGCCAAGAATCAAAGCGTACTCGTATTCGTAGACGATGTTGTGATCGATGATCTCGGTGTGTAGCGGAGCAATATATCCCGTTGGTGGATCGTTGGGGCCGCCGGTGTTTCGTTTGCCTGAGCAACCGCCGACGAATTGGTAGGCTCCAGCGTGGAAGACTCCCAGTCCCCAATTCTGATCATTGACGAGAGCGGCCCAGTTTTCGGTGGACTTCCAGTATTCCCACGGTGGTCCGGCATTGTTGATCTCGCGCATCGGCTTGTTCTGAAACGGTAACAAGCCGTCATAAGTCATCAGTCGATGTAGCTTTCCAATCGTATAGACTACCGGCAATTCTTGATGCTGTGCGGGGTATTGCGTCTTGTCCGCGCGGTTGTTGACCAATCGACAACGAACGCGGGCCGCCGTGCCTTCTAACTTGATCCACGTTTCGAATGTGCATTCGCCATCGACGTTTCTCAACGCCCACTGTTTTGGAATCGTCTTGACGTACAACAACTTTCCGTCGTTCGTGTGTTTAACAACTCTGGCGGGATTGCCGAAGACGTCGCCGGCGCCGATCGGATTCCAACCCCAGTTTTTCCAGCCAGGGTGATGCCCTTTGCCAAACGGGCGCGGACCGGAATAGTACGACTGTTGGATTTCCCGCCCGAGGTCATGGATGTTGACAACATTCTCACGAGTGCGGGCATCAGCCAGATAGGTAATGCTGCCGCCACGATTCAGGTCGATTCCAATTCGGATCACTCCGTTATCGAGAATGCTCAGCCGCGGGTCGATTGATGTTGAATCGGCAACCGCGTGGGATATCGATCCCGACGCCAGTGCGAATAAGACAAGTGCTGCGTAACGCCGCCATCGGGGCTTGTCCCCGTGGAGCGAAGATTGACCGCTAGAAATACAGTTCGAATGCGGACCCCGCCACCACTGGACTTGCTCCAGTGGGGCGATGACTGATGGCTGAGAGCTATCAACCATGGCTCCACGGGGACAAGCCCCGTGGTGGCCTAAGTCGTTAGATTGCATGTATTTCTAGCCTTCAATCACAGCTCCACTGGGGCAAGCCCAGCGGTGGCAGCGTCAGCCTCAACATCCGCCACTCTCAATCACTTTGCCGGTCGAATTGAATCGAGTAAGAATCCAATGCTGGAGTCACGTTCGGATCCGTGGAAGAAAAGATAAATT
>CAUZVF010000692.1:0-4196 GCA_963582955.1 Planctomycetota bacterium | reverse complement strand
CGGTTTGCCGGCGGTTTCCCGGATTCTGCGAGTCGCTGAATGCCGCACAGCCACAATCAGTTCGTTTGGCGTTCCAAGTGCTGGCGCTCAATGCCGAGAAATCCGGGCACCCCGTGCGTGCGACCGGGCTATCAGCTCTGTGGCTGGCCGCGATGGTGACTCAAATCGCGGCCGTTGCGGCCATCGTTCCGCTGTATCGGTTGTTGCGGTTCTGGCATCCACGTCAGACCGCTTGGAAAGCGGTTACGTTCTGGCCGCTGATTCCGGCACTCGCCATTTTCCTTCCCAAGTCCGACGCACTGTTTCCTTTAATCGCGTTCGGCTTTTTGTATCTTTGGGTCAAAGCCGTGCGAGATCACTCGATTGTGTGTTCGGCATTGTCGGGACTCACGCTGTGGTTGGCAATGTGGTTCAGCCTCGCTTTCCTGCCGATCGCACTGATCGCGGTGATTTATGCTTTCGTCGGATCGCGAACTACGGACGGGAATCCAATGGCGCCGGGTTCTTGGAAGCCATTCGCGATCGTGCCCGGAGCGGCTGTGTTTGTGTTCCTGACACTCACGGTTTTCGCCGCAATTGTGTTGGACATCAATTTGGCACGCGTCTGGATCCTTAATTTTCAGAACCATTCTGGCTTTTACGAGCATTACTCAAGAACTTGGTGGAAATGGCTGCTCGTGAACCCACTGGAACTCGCGGTTGCCGTCGGCGTTCCGCTCGCGGTGCTCGCGGTGTATTCAGTCGCTCGAATCATACAAACCGATCGATTAAGAACTCACGGCTGCGTACCGCTCATTTACACCAGCGTTTTGGTTTGGGCCGTTCTGTGGATTTGGGGCAAGAATATGGGCGAGGCCGCACGGCTTTGGATCGTAATGATGCCAATCGTCGTTTTTGCCGTCGCTGTTTCTTTTTCATCGCAACGTGATCACGCCGACGACGATCAAAGCGAGAAATCGCAAACTCGAAACTGGATATTATTGTTGGCACTGCAAGCGGCGGTCTGTGCATCGACAACAATTCGCGTCGACGGTTTCGACTTGAGCCGTGCCATGGCTCGAGACTCCCGTGGAGTTTCCGATTCAGAAACCGACCCGTGACGAAGCGCACGCCGTTCATTGAGGATCGGCGTGATTCATGTCGGGACGCAACGCTTTCGCATCACGCAGGTAGGCGTGGACCATCTCGTTCTGCCGCTTCTTGGTGTTGACGTGCATGAGCACACGGACACAGCGGCCGATACTGCCGGGAACGTCGATTTCCGACGCACACAGCAACGGCACCTGGTTCATTCCCACTTTTCTCGCGGCCTCGGCGGGAAACGTCGCCGTCAGGTCGGGCGTCGTTGTGAATATGACCGAAACGACATCGTCGAAATCGCCGATCGAATTGCTCGACAGCAGCTCTTCGAGCAACTCTTGCGTTGCCGAAATGATCTCTTCCGAGTTGTCGGCGTCAACCGTGATCGCGCCGCGGATTCCACGAACGGCCATTCCAGTCTTTCAAGTCTAGCGATCGGCAATACGCCTGTCGCGCTGTCCAATTCGATAGAGATTTATCAATTCTCGGATTTGAGGAACGTAATTCATCCAGTTTATCATCAGGAAATGCGAATCCAAGCCGCGAGAGTATACCTTATGCGATTGCTTGTGCGGCAACAGACAAGACTACTTACACCAAAAGGAGTTCTTGCATGTGCGAAAATCAGCGACCGAAACTTCGTCCGCTAAATCCTCGGCGAATCGAAACCGGTATTGCCCTGAATGGCCGTTTTCGATTAAAAGCTGCCAACTAAAAACGCGTGATTTTGTCCGGATATTGCTGTTGTTGCGTGAATTCTCACGTGCGATCGACGCAGCACAACCATCGGGTATCCATTGATGATGTTGACTTTGAAACAACTTGCCAAGGAATTTGGCGGCCAAATTCGCGGTTGTGACTCGGTCGAAATCACCGGAGCCCAGTCACTGGCACATGCTGGTGAATCCGATATCACCTATCTCATCGACGAGATACACGTCGACAAACTGACCGACTGCCGTGCTGGTGCTGTTTTGATCTCGATCAAGTCGGCCGATCGTGTGAAAACCGGCGCCAGTCTTCCGACATTTCTATTGGTCGAAGATGCTCAGTCGGCTTTTATCGAGATCATGTTGAAACTTCGGCCGCAGCGGCCGCGACCGGCAATCGGAGTTTCAGATCAGGCGTACGTCGGCGCGACGGCAAGCATTGGCAACAACACGAATATCCATCCCGGAGCTCGAATCTGCGACGACGTTTCGATCGGCAGTGGCTGCGACATTTTCCCCGGTGTCTACATTGGTCTAGGTTCCGCGATCGGAAACGATGTGATCCTGTATCCAAACGTCGTCATTTACCACGACGTGACACTTGGCAATCGCGTGATTATTCACGCCAGCGCCGTCATCGGAGCCGAAGGGTTCGGATACCGCTTCGAAAACCAACAGTTCGTCAAAATCCCACACCTTGGCACGGTTGACATTCACGACGACGTCGAAATCGGTGCATGCACGACAATTGACCGGTCGATGATTGGGGCGACGATCATTGGCGAGGGCACCAAGATCGACAATCTGGTGATGATCGCACACAACTGCGAAATCGGCCGTCACAACGCCTACGCTTCTCAAACAGGTTTTGCGGGCTCAACGACCACGGGTGATTTTGTCCGGTGTGCCGGGCAGGTCGGAGTTGCCGGGCACATTCATCTCGGCGACGGATCGACTCTCGGCGCGAAGACCGGCGTCCCCAAGGACGTCCCCGCCGGCGAAACTCACTTTGGCATCCCGGCCCGTCGCGACATCGAACAGATCAAGATCCTGATGTCTCAAACGAAACTCCCTGAAATGCGCAAGACTCTGAAGAAGCTCGAATCACGCGTCGACGAACTCACCAACCAAATCAAATTACACAGCAAAGCCGCGTAGCGTAGCCGACGCCGCAAGACTTCGGGCGGAATCCGCGAACGGAATAACTCTTGCGAGGCCGGCTGCGGAAATTTGGGCGAGCGGCAGATGGGAATTTACCCGAAGGAACCGGACGCTAGCGCGTGCCGGCTGATAAAATGAGCCGCTGGGCGCTAGCCCAATGGTACTCACTTTGGACTTCACCCTCCTTTGGGAGGGTCGCGAGGGACGAGCGGGGAGGGACGAGCGTTGCAATTTGACGCAAGACGATTGACTTCGATCAACCCTCCCCGGCCGCTACCGCGTCCGACCCTCCCAAGGGGAGGGTAAAGTGAGTGCCATTGGGCGCTAGCCTGCGGTTCCCAATGGTTAAATTTTCGTGTACCACTCGCCTAGTCACGGCGCGAACGTGGATGAACGGTGATAGATGATTTTCGGCGTGCAAGGCCAAGACAGTTTTTCCGAACGACGAATCGGACTCCTGGCAGGCGCCGGGCGGTTCCCGATGGCGTTTGCGCAAGCCGCAAGGAAACGCGGAGTTTCGGTTTATTGCATTGGCGTGATGGGATTGGTGGCCGATGAACTTGCCGAGATGTGCGATGATCTTGTCACCGTCCCGCTGGCACGAGTCGGCAAAGCCATTCGGTTATTCAGGAAGGCAGGTATCGACCGGGTGGTGATGGCGGGCAAGGTTGAAAAGACGGTCCTTTTCCAACCATTGAGACTGTTGCGGCTAATGCCGGACTGGCGCGCCCTGCATTGTTTTTTTCACTATGCGAAAGACAACAAAAAAGATGACACACTGCTGTTGGCCGTTATCCGCGAATTTGCACGCGACCAAATCTATTTTGAATCGGCACTTGATTTCTGTCCGGAGTTGCTCGTGAAACATGGATTTCTGACACGACGAAAACCGTCACCGGTGCAATGGCGAGACATCAACTTCGGATGGGAAATCGCCAAGGAAATGGGCCGGCTGGACATCGGTCAGACGATTGTCGTGAACGACACCGCCGTCATCGCCGTCGAGGCGATCGAAGGCACCGACAAAGCGATTCGCCGGGCGGGTGAATTATGCCAGCGTGGCGGATTCACCGTGGTCAAAGTCGCCAAGCCGCAGCAAGACATGCGGTTCGATGTTCCAACAATCGGAACTCAGACGATTCAAACGATGTACGAATCGGGCGGACGAATCCTGGCCGTCGAAAGCGACAAGACGATTCTGCTTGACCAACAAGAAGTCGTCGATTTGGCCAACAGGTTTGGCAT
>CAUZVF010000691.1:0-4198 GCA_963582955.1 Planctomycetota bacterium | reverse complement strand
CACTCGTACAGGTTCTCGACCCGGCCAGCGATTCGTTAGTGCAGTTTCTGATGTCCCGTATCGAGAGAACCTGGTCGGAGATCGACCCGGCCAAGCTCTCGAATCACGGAGACGACGCCAGTTGGACGGACACGTCGTCCGGGTGATTCTCTCATTTCCACTGGTACAACGGGAGGGGGTAAGGTCAACACGGCGACCCCTCAACTGATTCATCGCATCTGATTCTCAATGAGCTTCGGGGTCGTCTGAATTGTCTGACCTTACGGCCTTCGACCGGTTTGGGTTCGATCGGAACAGACCGCGACGTCCATCTCCAATACAGATGATCTCTCTGCTGGTGCGCTGATACAGACGTCCGTTGCTCGCCGTGAATGGGCTCAATGTCCACGTCGCACCCGGAAGGCCAAGATCGTTGACCGCCACCAGCGATTTCGCGTCAAAACGCTTGGCCGTCGCGTCAACGACGTAGACCGTGCCGAGAACCGTAGAAAAGTAGATGTGGTTATTCACGACAATCGGAGTGGCGGCGGAAATGTGTCCGAAGCCGTGGCTCAGCCGACGTTTGTCACCTTCGACAACAAAGCCGGAACCCGTATCGTCGCCGGATGTGAATTCACTCCATCTGAATGTTCTCGTGCCATTCTCGACGACGACCTGCACCGGTACTTGCAGGTAACTGACATCGTCTGTCTTCACGTCAATGCGGCCGAGAATACCCGGCTCGCCGCCCATGAAGAAGTGATATCGGCCGACACCGATATTCGTGCGGTGCGTCAGCAGATGCCGCGACTTCAGTCGCGAAGGACTCGCGGACGGATTGTAGCGGCCTTTCGTTTGATCGAACGCGACGATACTTCCGGTGCCCCGGATGCGGATTCGCTTGACGGTGTTGCCGGTGGCCAGATCGAGAACAAAGAAATCACTCTTGTCGAAGCAATAGGCATACTTCTTGTCGACGAAGTGTGTGCCTTCAAAGTAGAGTCCCGGCCTTTCCCAGGCGAGATCATGCGCGGCGTTCAGCCGGGAAAGACCGATGCCGTACGGCTTTTCAGGGGGAAAGTGGCCGCCACCTTTGGCGTGCAGCAACACGGTCTCTGCATTCAACGTCCCGAGAGCCCCCCTGCTATGAACACTGATGCCCTGCGGGATGATTCCGGTGGCCTGCCCCGTCAGTGCGTCAAAGCACCGGACATACATCCATGGCCAGCCGGATGTGCTGTTCTTGTCGTAGTCGCGGGCGGTTTGGCGACGGCGTAGTGGATCACTCGCGTCGCGCATCATTGCGTAGTAGAGGTTGCCAGCATGCAGGAACGGCTGAAACTGTTTTGCCGAGTGCTTGGTGCGAACTTCAAATGCCTTTTCCCAGACGCGTTTGCCGTCCACGGTGTGACAGGCCATAAAGCCGCCCGCGTTGACAAACCAGACATGGTTACCATCAGTCACCGGAGTTGGCGTCGTCGAATCAGTAAAGGTGCCGTTGACCTGGTTTGGCCGTTTCCCCGGCAGATCACAGCTCCACAGGATCTTTCCGGTAGCGGCAGAGAGACAATAGCCACGAGTCTCCGAAACCCAGGTGCCCTTTGGCCGGTTGTCCTCCGCCGTGAGTTTTCGGAAACAGGCCAGGAAGAGCCTGTCACCCCAGGCAGCAATGCCGCTGTGACCTGTTTCCGGCAGCGGCACTCTCCAGCGGATGTTCTCGCCGGTGGCCACGCTCCATCTCTTTGGATACTCAGTATCCGCGGTCAGATGGTAGTTCCGCTGCGGCCCGCGATGGTCCGGCCACTGATCGTGGCCCGGTGCAGCTGGTGCCAGGGCGGCGAGGATGCCGAGAAATACGATTGGTGTCGATGACATGGGTCATGCCTTCGCCAGGTTTCTCTGTTCCGGAGACACGGATTTCTGGCGAAGTTCAGCACCAGCTGCGTGCACTACTATTTCGTTTCGGACGACGCCGGCTCACTCCTGGTGCGGTACAGAAACGCATCGGAGGTAAGCAGTGATACGAGCATCGCCTTCATGCTGCCGCCGCTGTCCGTGTAGGCGCGATACGTATCCTGAAGAACGGGAGCGTCGTTGAGGGTTTCGTTCCGACCCATCCAGAACCGGAAGGCATGGCGGACGAACACCTGTTCGGCGCGTTTACTTTCGGCGAGCTTCCGGATCAACTCGATGGCGTTGCCGACTTTACCGTCGAGCGCAGGGTCGCCCGAATCGATGATCTCACCCGTGGTGTCGACGGGTTTGCCGAGTTCTGTTTCCCGATACAGGCCCGCGTGGTTGTACATCTCGAACGGCAGCCCAAGCGGATCCATCTTCTTGTGACACGTCCAGCAATAGGCTTCCCTTGTGACCCGCATCCGCTCACGCAGTGTGGCCTGTGGCTCATCCGGAAGCATCGCGTCCACGGTGATCGGCACATCGGGAATGCCACCACCCAGCAGCCGTTCGCGAATCCAACGGCCTCGCAGGATCGCGTGATTATCCATGGCATCGGAGTGTGAAACGAGCCAGCTGGGATGCGTCAGGATGCCGAGGCGTTGGCCCTTGGGCACCGTGGCCAGGACGCGTCCCGGTTTCATGGACCCGTTGCCGAAGCTGCGCCGACTGACCCGGGCGTACATCTTCGGCCCCGACAGTTTTGCCACGCTGACGTTGTGATTGGCGTTCGCTCGTCTCTTCTTTTTCTTCTTTTTTGCCTTCGGTGGTTTCTTTCCCGGGTTAGCCTTCAACCATGCCTCGAGTTCGGCCGCCTCTTTCTTCGCCGCTACGGCCGCCGCCTTCTTCGCGGCAGCCACGGAGGCCGCCACCTCTTTTCTGGACCGCCGTTTTCCGAAATACACATTGTCTGTCCTGGTGGTGACGACCTTGTCCGTCGTCAGCAACTGTCTGAACACATCCCTGTCGTCCCGCAGGATGAGTTCCACCAGGCGGTCAGTGCTCGCCGTCGCGTCGAACATGGCGCGGTAGTGTGATTGGCCCCTGGACTTCACGCCGGTGCTCTTCAGGGCTTTCGAGTCCTTGCAGATGTAGCCGCCAAGGTCGAAGTCGAAGTAGTCGCGGAAGAAACGCAGGATGCGAGGCTTTCGGTTACTGTCGTCGGCCAGCATGCGTTCGACTTCACGTTTGACATCGGTCCTGGTCCGCATACGCCCTTCGACGATTGCCTTCCGCAGCTGGTCGTCCGGCTTGATGTATCGCAGCGCGTGATTGACCGCCAGGCCCAGTTCCCAGTCCTTGAGCATGACACGTCCATGGCGATCCGGTTCGCCGCTGCCGGCAAGTTCCGCTCGGAAGACCGCGTCGCGGTCGAGAAAGATGGAGGACAGGCCGAGCACAGCGCCGTCTTCCTTGCCGAGTGTCTCGATGGATTGCTTGACGATCGCCAGGTAAGCGTCCGATTCCTTCTTGCTCGGGGGACGGAAGGTCAGCGCTTCGAAGATGTGGTCCACCGCAGCTCGCAAACGCTCGTCGGTGACACCCTCGTCCTTCATGAGGTCGTAGACCGGCGTCAGCGGACGCACGACCTTCGTGCCGTAAACCAGGCTGGTCGGCAGGCCTCGAAGATCGCCCTTCATCTTGTCAGCTATGGACTTGGGATCATCCGTGATCTGATACGGCCTGGCGATGCTCAGCGGACCATAGGCCATGTAGCGAATGATGTCTTCGGCGACGCCCATGATCTGTGTCGCTTCCGCGCTATTGACCGTGTAGAAGTCGGGGTAGTTTTCCAGCCCGTGGTTGCGCGCTGACGACAGGACGGCGGGCACGCTCTTGACCGCTGTGGCATAGGCCACCGTCCCGCCCTGCCATTTGATGATGCGATCGGTGCCGAAGTAGAGCTTGAGTTCACCGCCGTGGTTCGTGGGAACGACATCACCATGCGTGCGAAGGCCTGGCTTTTCGGGATCGAAGTCCGGTTCGCTGTTGATCAGTTCATTGAGGCGAGTGATGTGTTCCTGTGGTGTCACCCGCCAGAGGCGTGCCGGAGATGATGTCGGCGCGAGCTTGATGCCATCGGGCAGCGGACCGAACAGCAAGTCGTGATCGACGAAGTTGCCCTTGTTCGGATCGAGGTGGGCACGGAACCCGCCCGTGTCTCGCATGACGCGTGACAATTCGCCCACGATCCAGTCTGAGAATTGCAGCCGATGCACGACGGCTGGCTGCTCCGCATCCCTGGGCGGCATCTCCTTCAAGG
>CAUZVF010000690.1:0-4200 GCA_963582955.1 Planctomycetota bacterium | reverse complement strand
CAGTCCCGCATCGGTCTACGCTTACTTCAAGGAAATCGGAGACAACACCCCCGTCGATGTGACGCTGTACAATATTCCGATGTTCGCCAGCCCGATAGACGTGCCAACGGTGCAGCGTCTTTCGGAAGAGTGCGAGAAGATCGTTGCGATCAAGGATTCATCGGGTGAAATTCCGCACATGATCCGCATGATACAAGCCGTGCGGCCGAACCGTCCGGAGTTCGCGTTCCTGACCGGCTGGGACGCGGCATTGATGCCGATGATGCTGATCGGTTGTGACGGTGGGACGAACGCCAGTTCCGGAGTCGTCCCCGAGATTACTCGGAAACTCTACGATTTGACAATGGCTGGGCAGTTGGATGAAGCCCGCAAAGTGCAATACGATCTGGTGACGCTGTTCGACACGATGATCTATTCCGCCGAATTCCCAGAAGGATTTCGTGCTGCGGTGGAATTGCGTGGGTTCCGCATGGGTCGCGGCCGCCAACCACTTTCGACCGAGCAACGGACCGATCTGGCAACGCTCAGCAAGACGCTACAATGCATGCTGTCCGAACACGGATTCACCGGCGAACCGGTCGGCGGATGCCCGCCAGGCACCGGTCAGCTCGATACCGGCGAAGTCAGCCAAATCGTTCAAAACGTGATGGCGGAACTGAAACGCCGTGGTCTGGCGTGAGGATTGGGACAAATCCCCGTGTGCAGAGCAAGTTAATCCCGCAACTTCTCTCGAAAATACTTCGCGCCTTCCGCCAAGGCTTCGTCGATTTTTTCGGGATTCTTACCACCTGCTTCTGCCATGTCGGGGCGACCGCCTCCACCGCCACCGACTAATTTCGCGGCGGCTTTAACGCAATCCGATGCGTTCAGGCCCTGTTTTATCAGGTCTTTGCTGACAGCAGCCGTTAGTGCGACTTTTCCGTCGACCTCGGTCGCGACGATCACGGCCGATCGCGCGACTTTCGAGCGAACTTTGTCGATGAATCCGCGTAACGTGTCGCGGCTTGCGTCCTTGGCGTGATAAGCGACAATCTTAACGCCATTCACTTCTTCTGATGACTCGACCAGATCATCAACCGTGCCCGCAATCGATTCACTGCTTTGTTTGGCAAGTTCTCGTTTGGCGTCTCGTAATTCGTCCTGCAACGTCTGCACTCGCCGCGGCAAGTCATCGGGCTGCGGTGTTTTCAGAATCGCGACCAACTGGTTCAGCAGATTCTCGGTGTCGCGGATGCGTTGAAGGGCTCTTGCACCGGTCAACGCGGTAATGCGGCGGACTCCTTTTGCCACCGGTTCGTCTCCGATGACTTTGCACAGACCCACTTGTCCCGTGTTGGCCAAGTGAGTTCCGCCACAAAGTTCGATGCTGAATTCTCCCATCTGAACGACACGGACGCGATCGGGATATTTCTCGCCGAACAATGCCATCGCGCCGGCTTGTCGGGCTTCGTCGAGTTCTTTGAGTGAAGTGTTGATATCGGCGCCGTCGGCAATTCTCGCGTTGATTTCGTCCTCGACTTGATTCAGCTCATCGGCCGTCATCGCGCGGCGATGCGTGAAGTCGAATCTCAGAGAGTCGTTCTCAACCTTCGAACCACGCTGCGTTGCGTTTTCGCCGAGCGTTTGCCGCAACGCATGATGCAACAGATGTGTTGCCGAGTGAGCGCGCCGGATCCCAGAACGGCGTTCGGCGTCAATCTGTGTAGAAAGTTTCTTGCCAAGTTCAAGCCGGCCGCTCTTGAGATGACCGATGTGCAGCAGCAATTCGCCGTCCCGCTGCGTGTCGATGACGTCAAACACACAATCATCCGATTTCAGTATGCCGACGTCGCCGACTTGTCCGCCGGCTTCTCCGTAAAATGGTGTGCGATCAAGTACGACACCGACTGTGTGTTTATGTCCGATTTCCGTCAGCTCGTCGACAAGTTGTTGTTCGGCGATGATTCCGACCACTTCCGCCTCCGATTGGGCTTGGTCATAGCCGAGGAATTCGGTTGCCCCGGATGTCTTTCGAATGGCATCGATCGGTCCTTCGGCCATGACGGCATCCGCGAAGGCTCCGGCACCGCTGTCTTTCTTATGTTCATTCATTCGCGTACGGAAACGGTCCATGTCGACAGCGAGATTGCGTTTGGCCGCCATGGCTTCCGTCAATTCAATCAGGAATCCGTCGGTTTGGTGCAGGTCGAACGCGTCATCACCTGAAATCACCGAACTGCCACTTGAGGAAGCCTGCTTGACGAACTCGTCAAACTTCGTCAGACCACGCTCGATAACGTTTAGGAATTGGCTTTCTTCTTCTTGGATGATGTTGATGACATTCTCTGACGTTTTAGTGAGATCAGGGTAGGGTCCCTGCATCGCTTCGATCACGGCCGGAACGATCAAGTACAGAAACGGCTCTTGCTTGCCGAGCAGGTATCCTTCCAGCAGCGCACGCCGCAACAACTGCCGGATCACATAGCTTTCCTTTTCGTTGCCTGGTTGCACGCCTTCGTGAATCCCAAACGTGCAAGCGCGCAAGTGGTCGGCAATTCGGCGGATGGGCCGGCCATGCGGGCTCTCGAATTCGTAGTGAACGCCCACGACTTCGGCGGCTGCCCGGCACAACGGCTTCAGATTGTCGATTTCAAAATTGCTGATGACGCCTTGCAGCACCGCAGCCGTCCGTTCGAGCCCCATGCCCGTGTCGATATTCTTGCTGGGCAGTGGTTTCAGATTGTCGGGCGGATCTCCGACACGGTTGAATTGCGTGAACACGAGGTTCCAGATTTCGACCTCTTTTCCACCTTCCGGCGGATGATAAAAAATCTCACTGCATGGGCCACAGACTCCGTCGGGACCGTTCGACGGGGCGCCGGCCGGCCAAAAGTTCTCGTGTTCGTTGTCGCGGCGCAAACGGCCGGTCGGTAGTTTGATTTCGTCGTGCCAGATGTCGTACGCCTCGTCATCGTCCAGATAAACCGTTGCCGTGAGCCGATCGGCTTCGAGCCCCAGCCATTTCTTGTCGGTCAAGTATTCCCACGCCCAATGGATGGCTTCTTTTTTGAAGTAGTCGCCAAACGAGAAGTTGCCGAGCATCTCGAAAAACGTGTGATGGTAGGCCGTGACGCCCACATTCGATATGTCGCCCGTGCGCAAGCACTTCTGGCAAGTCGTGGCGCGAGTGAATTCCAATTTGCCGACGCCAAGGAACTGGTCCTTAAACTGGTTCATCCCGGCCGGAGTAAACAGGACGGTCGCGTCGTCACGCGGCATCAGCACATCACTCGGCCGCCGCACGCAGCCTTTCTCTTCAAAAAATGCGAGGTAACTTTCGCGGAGTTCGTCTGTCTTCATGGGGAATGTGTTCCTCGTGGTCAGGCAATCGCCGAATCGAATTCGGTTGATGATGGGGGGAACTGACGCTTTCCGCTAGTGCTCTTTCAGTCATGTTTTGAGGAGTAGCCGGACTCGCAAGAGTTCGGGCCAGAAGTCTTGCGACTCCTGCTACACCCGTCAGTCCACAGTCGGTAGCGCACTAATCCTGGCGAAACGTCGAGATCATGGTTTGATCACGATTTCTTGCCCGTCGAGCAGTTTCAGCGTCACATCGCCGCTGGCCGCACTGGCGATTTTGTGAAATTCTTGCGGAGTTCGAACCGATTGTCCATTCACGTGAGTGATGAAACTGCCGGTTTTGATCCCTTTGACTCTCGCAACATCGACCTGAGTGACGGCGACGGCGTCGGGATATCGGCCAATCGTGTCGAACTGCCTGACGAACCGGCGCCGTCCGGTCAAGTAGTCAACCTGAAACCCGCGCCAATCGGGATACCGATGGTTGGGAGCAACCATCTCATCAACCATTTCGTCCCACCACGGCCATTTTCCCAGTGTCACTTTCAGATTCAGTTGTTGGCGTGTGCGTTCGCGCCACACCGTCAGATCAATTCTGGTGCCGGGACCGAGCAAACTGACTTCGCGCATCAAATCATAGCGCCCCAAGAGCGGCTTTTGGTTGATCGAAAGGATCAAGTCCTTGAATTGCAAGCCGCCACGGCTGGCCGGCGAGTTCCCGGCGACCGCCATTGTCTGGACCGCCGAATTGTGCTCGAAATTCTTGGAAAAATGGACAAGATCACTCGCCAATATGTCTATGGGGCTGATTCCCAGAAAACCGTACTCGACCTCATATCCGCGGATCAGCGCATCGATCAC
>CAUZVF010000689.1:0-4216 GCA_963582955.1 Planctomycetota bacterium | reverse complement strand
GTTGACTCCGTTTTGCGTGCTTTTACAACAAGCAATACGAATCTTCACCTCAACTTCGCGGAGCCTTTTCCACTTCTATCCCGACTCCCAAACATAAAATTCACTTTCGAGCCAACCACTAGTTATAGCATTGGTCGCAGCGACCGACTCGGCATGGCACGAGGTTTGCCAAAAGCGGTGGCTTGCAACTGTTCGGCGTCGCGCGCCGACCGATTCAGCGGCCACGAACACACTGGTCTGGCCAATGAAGGGCACTATGGGTAGTTCGGCTGGAGGTGTAGCCGGAGCGGGTTTGAGTAAAATCAACTCTGGACGAGCGCCTATGCTTCCGGTCGGCTACCTTTTTAAGAATTCGTGCCGTCCGGCAATTCCAAGACATCGAGCCGGAATCGCTCGTCAAGACACAGGTAGCGAATGCCGTTTAGTCTCTCCTCGCCGGTGACTCGATAGCTGCCGGGTGCCAGAGAAACCCGCAACCCGCTTTCAATGGTCCAAGCCTGGGTATAATTGTCGAGGTGGCAAAAACCATCGGAATTGTGTCTTGGTTGTATCATGGTGCGTCCCGGCCGTAACGATGTCATTCCTCACTGGATGTAGGGGATTATCGGCAAATCCCACCAGCTTCACGACATTTGCCACATCCTGCCGGCGGAAATCTCATGCCGAATTCGCCCCGGTCAGATCGTGCGGATTGGCTGGAATGGTGTGTCCGCCTTGGCTATTTTGAGTCAACGAGCGATGTTGGCGATACAAATCTCACAACTGTTATGGCACAACCATTTTGAAATGTCCTGTTCGAGTTACCAATTCACGTGCTTTTCGCGGCCCTGGGTGGAAAAGACAAAATGGCCCCGCCATACATCACAAACAGAAATCCCATGCGACCACGCGTGTGTAGTTTCGAGAGCCGAAAAGCGGACGAAATGCGATCGCTGATCGAACGTTGCGGCGGCGAAGCGACCATTGCGCCGTCGATGCAAGAGGTCGCGATCGGTGAGAATCCTGACGCTTTCGAGTTCGCGGAATTGCTATTCCAAGGGAAGATCGACTGGGTGATCTTCATGACGGGCGTTGGGGCGCGTACGTTATTGGATGCGGTCGCAAGCCACTATCCGCGCGACGAGTTTCTTGAAGCATTGAGCGACTGTTTCATCGCTGTCCGCGGGCCGAAACCGTTTGCCGTCATGCGAGAATGGAACATCGACGTCAGCCTACGGGCGTCCGAACCGAATACTTGGAAAGAATTGGTTTCAGAATTCGACGCCAAGACCGAGGCCGACGGCTTTTCGCTGGATCAAAAAACAGTCGCCGTCCAGGAATATGGAATAAGCAACAATGACTTTCACGCACAACTGAGGCAGCGAGGCGCTTCCGTGATCGCCGTTCCGGTCTATCGCTGGGAATTGCCGGATGATGTCGGCCCGCTGGCCCAATCCATCCGACAAACGATTGATGGCCAATTTGACATCCTGATGTTCACGAGTGCGAACCAGTTAACCAACACCTTGGAAATTGCCGACCGCGAAGGACTTCGAGAAGAGTGGATCGCCGCGGCAAAGCAGTGTATCGTCGCTTCGATCGGCCCGACGGCGAGCGAGTCGCTCAAGAATGCCGGCTTGCAAGTTGATATCCAACCAAAACATCCCAAGATGGGACATCTCGTTCGTGAAACTCTGCAAGCGGCACCCGATTTAATGCGTGACAGGCCGCACGATTAGTTGTCGTTCGCTTGGCGAATCTGACATTATCTGTAAATCAGCGATCGTTTAACCTCGAGCGGGCACCGACCGAAGGTTGGTCACGACCGCGCACGGTCGACCGCGCATGGGCGATAATCACTTCTTGGTGCGCGGTCGCCGTTGGCTCGCGGTTAAACGAATCTGATCACGGAGAACACCAATGACCAATCGGTGGTGTTTACGCACGCGACGTTGCAACGATGCCGCGATTCGTTCGTTCCGCCTGACGCCACAGGTCACGATTCTCGAAGACGAAATGGAGATCTGGTTGCAAGGCCCCGAACTCGATGATGAGTTACAACTCCGTATTCGGTCGATTCCCGAGGCTGAAATGTTTCACGTGCTGCCGGACGAACAATTGCGGCGGCCGCGCGAGCGAGTTCCGTGCGGTTACCTGCCTTCCGGAACATGGACCGCAATCGTGAACTGGCTGCAACCGGAACTGCCCGTCGCGAACTTATCGGGTCGCATCAACGAACGAATTGCTCTGAGACTTGTTCGTAGCAATCGCGTGACTGAATCCGCTGTCGTGGTGACCGATCTCGAGACATGGGCCACTTATGCGGAGTCGGCTCCGAAAGTCCGGTTGGATCGATGGATGTTTGCCGTGTCGGACGACAGCCGAGTTGTCGTTCGAGGTCTCCCGCTGCCGCCGATCCCGGGACAGCACTATGCTGAAAACGAAGGTATCGCGACACCGGCGGGATTTGAATGGACGCCGGCCATCGATGCCCGCAGCGTGCGGCGTTTGCTGAACATCTCTGATGCGGATCTTGTCCTGATGAGTGAAGAGGGTTCCCACGAACTTGTGCGCGGCGAAGATTTCGTGCGTGCCACCCGATCGGCAGTCCGCGTGTCAGCGAGGATTGATGATGCGTAGCGACGAATCGATCGCGACCGACTACCTGGCTCCGTCAAAGCACGCGTTCTGGAAATGGAGCGACGGCCGCGACGCCATCGTTTGGGCCGATGGCACGACCATCGTCTTTCGCGCCGAACTGGCTGAAGTGCTGACATTGCTGGCTCCGAACGGATTGCCGCCGCTGAACACCGTGCTGTTGCTGATCGCGGCCTCGCGCGCGTCGTGGGACGGCGCAATAGACAAAATCGGCATGCTGGCAGGAGTTCTGCGCGACCTGAAAACGGATGAGGTGCCGGGATCGTTTCCTCACATCATCAACGGTCTGAATGCGATTCGCGCGTTGCCCGAACATCTGCGGGAATCGCCGCGGGCAAAGGCCATTGCGTCGTTAACGGTTTTTGAATCGACGCTGTGGCGAACGTCGGCAAATGAAGCACGTGCGGTCGTTCGCATCCTGGAAAGCCACGGTTTTGTCGAATTCGAGTACTCCGACGCCGACCGCGCGACCTACTTGGCTGACGTCTCGCTCGACATTCAGAATCTGCGTTTTGGGCTCGAACGGATCGACGCTGAATCGTTGGAACTCAGGATGCGCACTGGATTGGATCAACTCGTCGTGCCGGCGGAAATCGAGATTCCGCTGTCGGATCAAGTTCGTCAGCTTGTCCGATCCTTGATCGATGACAAAGAGTTATCCGGTTTGGCACGGGTCACCCGGCAATTGATGGGCATCGTCCACCTTCCGCGGGCGATCACCGAGTTCGACGATCTGCCCGTCGGCGGAGTCTCGGACATCAGCAACCGCGGCCCGCTCGATCGCCTGTTGCTGACGGAACTCGCTCAAGACGACGAGACTCTGATGGTGCGAGTTGCCATGAACGAGGCGTTGTATTTGCGGCGCGAATCGCCGCCGTATTCTCCACCCAACTGCCGGGCGATTCTGATTGACGCCGGCATCCGGATGTGGGGCGTCCCGCGAGTTCTCGCGACGGCGGTGGCCATGTCGCTGTGTGCCACCGCCGACCGAATGACTCGGCTTGAGGTCTTTCGCGCGGCCGGCGACGACGTCGATCTCGTCGAATTCAAGAATCGAGAACAGTTGATCGAACACTTGAGCGTTCTGCAGCACGAAGTGCATCCCGGAAACGCGTTACCCGCTTTTGAAAATGCTGTTGCCGACACCGACTCGTCCGTCGATGCGGTCATCATTACGACCAATGATGTCGTGGCTGACCGTGACTTCCGTCAAATGCTGTCGTCGTCGGCATTGCAACAGATTTACTTGGCAACGGTGGATCGATTTGGAGATTTCCAACTTGAAACGTGGAACGAATTCGGATCGAAAACATTGTGCCGAGCACGATTGTCGATCAATGATTTGTTGACGATGCCCCAGAAACCGACGACACCATTGATCGACAAGGACGCCGACACCGAGTTGCCGCTGATTCTGTCGACCGCACGGTTTCCGTTCTTGTTGCCACATCCGATTAATCCCAAAAACATGTGGTACGTCGACGGGCACGGTGTTTTCGCTGTCACCAAGGACGGACGGCTGATGTTCTGGAAGAACCGCAACCAGGGTGCGCGTCAGTTGTGCGACAACCTTGGAAAG
>CAUZVF010000688.1:0-4219 GCA_963582955.1 Planctomycetota bacterium | reverse complement strand
CACGTCGCCATCATGAACGTCCCGAAATCGAAAAAGGGAGTACAGCGTCGACCGCGAGCATCGGACTGCACCCAGGCAACGAAGTAGATTGGCAATGTGAACGCCCCGATCATTTGGGCGGCGTACGATGGCACGACGCCGATGACGACATAGACTGAGTTAAATCCCGCCACCATGATCGTGACGAACAGCAAAGCCCCGTAGCAACGCAAGAAACTTGACGTATTCGATCCTGAGGCCGAATCCGTGACGACATACGGACTGTTAGTCTGATTTGCCATTGAGGCGGCCGGTTATTGGAACTAAACCGAACGACGTGCACTGCTTCCCGTCAGGTCCGGGGCAACGGGCAAGAGTACCCATGCTACAGGATTATTATTTTCTGCCGGTCGCCTAATGGCAACGCTCAAGGTGGGACCATTTCGCACTCATGTCAAGCTATTTAGGACCGTGATGAAATGGGTTGTCGATTAGATGCGATCGCCTATAATGGGGCAACTTGTTAACGCACAAATCAACAACCGATCAAATAAAGACTCGAGGAATCCAATGGCCAAGACTCAACGAAAGCTGAAGAAAGCCAATCATGGCCGGCGGCCGGCCAGTGCGAAGGCGCGGAAGCAAAAGAGGAAGCGTGTGAAAGTTTGACGGCGTTTGTCGGCGAACAATGAAGACGAATTCCGTTGCGCAGACAAAACGAGTGATTCCCACCTTGGAAATCGCTCGTTTCTTAATTTCACGAAGTTGCCGTGCGTCGATCCGAAACCGCTATTCCTTGAGTTGCTTCGACAGTTTCTCGATGGCCTTTTGGAGTTCGTCGAGCCGTTGATTGATCGCTTCGAAGCGCTTTTCCGAATTCCGGTTTGTTTGAAGAGGAGGCATCGGTGCAAACTCGGTGTTCTGAGGTAGCAACCATTTCCATTGCCGAATCTGTGGTTGCACCTGAGCCCCATGTTTGTGGGCCAGCATACGAGCGACATGGGGACGGATGTCGTCGGGTAGCTTTTCAAGACTGTCTTCCGTCACTTTCCATTCTTTCCCGGCACGCCTAACGACAATCTGCGCTGGTTCGTTGTTGGATTTATTGATGTTCACGGACAGGCCTCTTGGCAACGATTCCGCTATGGCGTTATTCGAAACGATTCCGGGCCTGACCCACTTGAATTGCGTCGGACGGTATCCTCTGATTTCCAATCGCCGATTGAGTTCTTCGATGAATTGCTTGTAGTGAGCAATCGGCGCGGGAGAATCGGTGATCTTTCGATCGGTGGGCGTGACGGAGATCGTCTTCGGCTTGCCTGCCTGGATCAACTCGATCGTCAGCTCGTGTTTCCCGGCATCTCGAATGACTTTGACCAAGTCGCCGATGCGTGACAATTCGACATCACCCGCTTTCAGCAACACGTCGTATTGTTTCAGGCCGGCCTTGGCTGCGGGTGCTCCTTCGACGAGATGATGAATCATCACTCCTTTGCCTTCCGGCAGTTGCAAGTGAGCACGCAGTTCCGGCGACGCGGGTATGCAGAGAATTCCAATCCAGAGTGATCCCTCCTTGTTTTGAAATTGTTCGATTCGCACTTCGAAGTTCACATCGGCGCCTTGGCCGCCGCCACGGTTAATCTTGATCGTCCGCTTAAACGTTTTGTTCTTGGTGGCGTTTTCGGTTTTGCCATCATTGTCTTTCGCGTCATCATCCTGCGCGCTAACGACGCCGGCTGATCCCGCCAAGACGGCGAGAATGGCTGCAAATCCCAAGAACTGTTTGATTCGATAAGAGTTCATTTCCTGCTCCTTCCTCATTTTTGACCAGTTCGATTTCGACGTGACTGTGAAAGTGTGGCGGGGACATCTTGTCTTGTCCGTCCGGGGCCAAGAAAAGAACGCGAATTGGCAGCTTGAACCGGACATTTCAAAGTGGCTGTGCCACAACTATTGGTAACCGCGATGGCCGACAAAGCGGACTTCGACGTTTTCGACAGGGACGACGGCCGTCCGACCGTCACCTAAGTCAACGGGATAGAATTTTCGGCGTTCGGTGACTTTGAGCCCCATCCGTTCCAAGACTCGCCGGACAGATGGTGGAAACGCGGACTGCTGTTGCTCGAACCAATTTGGGTCGGGATCATCAACTTCAATGATGGGAATGTCAACCTCTTCTGATTGGTCCTCGCCGGGAATCCGTGTCACGAGCCGAACGGTTGGCGGAATATTCGCGCCGACGCGAACGGATGATGGGATCGCAGTTGCCTGGCTGCCAACGAGGTTTTGCTTGATGGGTGATTCCCTGTTGTTGACCGTCCGCGCCGGCTGATGGCGCAAATTCCACCAAGCCGTACCGAGGACGACTCCTAATGCCAGCGACAACAAGACGGATGCAACGAAGGCCGGAATCCTAAAACGGCCTCGCTGTGTTCTTGTCTCGCCTGGTTGTGCCATCAATGTTGTTGAAGCAGATCCCGGGTCCGTTTGTAGAGCTTGGAATTCCTGACTCCAAACTTGGGCTTCAACAAATGCCAGTGCGACGTTGCGCCATTCGTGAGGATTCTGTTCGAGTTGCGAGATGAACTGCCGCCGCTCGTCATGGCGCAGCTCACCATCGACCAGCCGGTCAATTTGAATGAGTGTGATTGTTGAATCAGTTTCGTTCATGAAGTCACCTCGATCGAATTCAACGTCGTCAATTCCAACCGTAACCGCTGGCGTGCCCGATGGAGGCGTGATTCCACGGCGCTGTGACTGATCCCCACATGCTGGGCGATTTGGCCGTAGTTCCAATTCTCCGAGTACTTTAGCATCAATAATTCCGCGTCCCGCGGATTCAGACGATGCATCGCCTGACGAACACAATCACGAACCTCGTCAGTCATTAACCAAATCAGCGGGTCGGCCGCATTCAAATCTGGTTGCTCGGACCGATCCGCATACCTCTGATGCAACCGCCGCAAGCGTCCCAAACGCCGTCGATGTAGTAACGACTGTCTCACCGCCAAACGGTACAGCCACGGAGCAATCCGTTCGATATTCTGCAACGCCGCTGATTGTCGAACGGCGGCGACCGCGATGTCCTGCATGATCTCGTCAACCGCCTGCGGATCGTGCGATCACGACTGTCCGCAGCCAGCGATCGTGCCGAATCAGTTCACGGCCCCAATCGACTTGAGAGTCCTTCTCGGTGGTGTTGGAATGCTGAGCGTGCATCTTATGAGAAGACAGTTTCCGCCGGCGCGTATTTCTTTCGCGATTTCTTGAGAATACGGCGAAAATCGAGAATTCGCTAGAAGCAGTTTCCAACGATGTACGCGGGAGGGCAAAGCTCTTGCAGAGCTTGTATTTCTCGTTGTATTGGCTCGGCGGGAGCCGCGGCCGCGGTTTTGAAACCGCGTCTGATATTTTGCCGGGCTAAACGGACGCAAGCTGGCTGGTACACGATGAGAAGGCCCCAGCGAATCCACTTTCGGCATGCAAACTCTGATACCGGTTGGATTTATGCATGCGTGTAGTTCACAAATCGGCCGCCGATGTCGTAAATCTTGCCGGATTGATTGCAGCGAACGACTTTCGTCAGCATTTTCATTTGCTCGCCCGACGGCGCCGTCACCAACATCGCGAGGTACTTTGATGTCACTTTACGAGTGTCACGGATTCCGATTCCGCTAGCGGAGATGTCGCGGGCAACCACCGGATAAGATTCCCCGCACGGATTGAATCCTGAATCCACGGGTTGGACATCGACGCGAATCGGCAACAAATACCGATTTGCTTCTCTTCGGTCACTATCGCCCCGATTACGTCCACGGCGGTCATGAAAACGCAACCCGCGCGTTAATTTGTCAACGAATTGAGAAACTGCCCGCGGCGGCTTTAACAGTTCCGTAAAATCGACTCGTTGAGTATTGAAAGTCGTCATTTCTTCGAATCCTTAATCGACGCGTCGTCCGAGGCGACGTATCTGATGAACCTGCCACCGATGTCGAAGACATTGCCTTGCCGGTCGCAGCGCAAGACTTCGAGTAACATTTGCATTCGCTCGCCGGCCGGACCCGTCACCTGCAATGCAAGGTATTTGCTTTCGACGGCGCGCGTGTCGCGAATCCCGATTCCCCCGATGGAAATATCGTGGGCAACCACTGTGTAGGGCTCGCCAGTCAATTGAAATTCGTCGTCAACCGGCTGCACGTCGACACGCACGGGTAACAAGAACCGTGGTGCCTGTCGTCTT
>CAUZVF010000687.1:0-4220 GCA_963582955.1 Planctomycetota bacterium | reverse complement strand
CGTATTCGTAGGGTTCGTAGGGAACGGGCTGTTCGTAATAGCTGCTCAGTCCGTAACCCAGCATCAAATGCAGATTGGCCGCCGAGACCATTGTGTTTCCCCACGACATGATCTCGCACTTCATTCCGGCGGCCTCGACCAACGCCATGTACTTTCGAGCCGGAGTGAATCCGCCGCAAACCGTGACATCCGTCCGAGCCCGCGTCCAGCATTCACTTTGCAGCGCGTGTTCGTACGCCGACAAGTCTTGAATCCAATTCCCTGACGGAATGATCGGAATGTCGACGCGAGCGGTCAGTTTGCGATAGCCTTCTCGGTCGTAATCCATCAGCGGTGCTTCGAACCAAGTGAAGCCCAAGTCTTGCAGCTCTTTGGCCATCTCGAGGGAACTCTGCCAGTCGTAGTTATTCTCGACATCGAGCATGAAGGAAATCTCGTCACCGGGGAATTCCTTTCGTACCGCGCGGACCAACTGACGGTCCTTTTCCGGCAGACACCAGCAATGGAACTTGACCGCGCGAAATCCTTCCTCGACCTTTTCCTCGATAAACCGCAGATAGGTGTCGACGTCTTCAAACAACGGAGTGCTCGCGTAGGATAGAATGCGATCACATTTGCCTCCCAGCAGTTGATAAACCGGAAGGCCGGTGTGTTTTCCCAACAAGTCCCACAACGCGATGTCAATCGCCGCCAGCGCTCCCGGAGTCAGCGGAAAAACCCGCGACCACAGACTGTCCCATATTTGTTCACGCCGCAGCGGGTCCTTGCCGATGAGCGCCGGAATCAGATGCCGCAAAGTTTCGGTCGTGTATCGATCGAAATCGTACGAAGTGTAATTGGAAATGCCGCCGACGCCTTCAAGTCCTTCATCGGTATAAATGCGGACTAACGTATTCGTCATATGCTGATCGGGAAGGTCGTGAGACCACGTAAACCGCTGAACCTGCGGAGCCACGGCCATCACTTCAACACGTTCGATTTGCATAGTTCTGTGTCACTTCTGGCGATTTTGAGTTGAGGCAATTCTATCTGGCTCCCAAGCTCTTGGGAACGAGAGGCAAAGCGCTCGAAAGCAGCAACAGTGATCGTTGACGCGCTCTAAACTTGGCATGACGTCGCCGACTGCCATAATGGATAACTCCGTCACCGACTCCCCAATTTTTCGACCGACGCAACGGGGTCGGGATTGAATCTCGCCGACACTGATGGAGATTGATGAATGCCGGCCGAGCAGTTGCTTGTGATCGTGGCTCTTGTTGGCGTTGCGGTGGTGGTGTTCGTCGTCAACGACTTGTCGAAACGCAGTCTGGTTCGGCAAGCCGAAAAACGCGGTCGAATGCCGAATGACAAGTGGCGATTCAACAAGACTTTCTGGACAGGGCACTAATAGTCTGGCTCCGAAACCTATCTCGAAATCATGATGTGGATCTTCTTCGACATCAAGGAACGCCGACAAACATTCGGCGAAGAAACACTGGCCTGCGACAATTGCGGCCGCGAGACGGCGCACTCACTGTTCCGCACGCGGTCGTGGTTTACGTTGTATTTCGTCCCGCTGATTCCCGTCACGTCGTCCTACGATGTGTCGATGTGCAATCTTTGCGGGCAACGGTCATCGGACGATAGTTTTTCTGACATCGACCGGCCCGAGTTGGGACGTAAGCCATGCCCCGATTGTGGTGAGTCGATCATGCTGGCTGCGCGCGTATGCCGCTTTTGCCGCTATGAATTCACCGACGATGACGTCCGCCGCGCGAATGTGGATAACCGCATGCTGCGACGCGACGCCGAACTGGAAAGTCAGATCAACCGGTTACGTTGGAAGAAGCGAGTGTTGGCGATCCCGGGTTGGATCTTGTTGATTCCGGGATTGCTAATGGCATTGATGATGGTGATTGTCGTGGCGAACGCCAAACCGGGAGGCCCCAATCCGCCTGCACGCATTTTTGGGATCATCTGTGCGACAGTTTTCTTTTCGCTCCCAATGCTGACCAGCCTGCTGTTGCTATATTCCGCCAGAAACTGCCAACGGCATATCGACGACCTCGACACCGACCTGGCGTTGGATGAATTGGACGTTCTCGACGATCCCTATCGCCACGAGTATTACGAATTCGATTCGATCGAAGATTATGAGGGCGACGATGGATACCGATGAAGTGGGATTGTCGTGGAACTATGTCTTTCCATCACGGATCATCTCCGCAGCGGCGTTCTTGCCGCAGGCTCCCATGACGCCGCCGCCAGGGTGGGCGGCGCTGCCGCAGAGGTAGAGGCCTTCTACCGGAGTGCGATAGTCGCTCCAACCGGGGACGGGACGCATGCTGAAGAGTTGGTGCAGCGGCATGGCTCCTTGAAATATGTTTCCACCAGTCAGGCCGAAGACCCGTTCGAGGTCGACGGGTGAGAGCACTTGGCGATGCACGATTGAGTCGGGGACGTTCGGCGCGAACCGGGCAATCTCGGCGATGCAGCGGTCGGCGAAGTCTTCCTTGAGTTCGTCCCACGAACCTTCGGCCAGCTCGTAGGGAGCGTACTGTGTGAACAACGACAGGATGTGATGGCCTTGCGGCGCGAGTGTGGCATCAACGGATGTGGGAATCGTCATCTCGACAATCGGCCGTTGTGACGGACGTCCGTATTTGGCGTCGTCATAGGCGCGTTCCAAGTATTCGGTCGTGGCTCCGATGTGGATCGTGCCGCAATGCTGTGGTCCGACACCGGGTTGCCGCAATGGATTGTCAACGGAATTCGTGTCGATCTCATTATTCGGAAGGCACGTGAAGCTCGGGAGTTCGCAAACGGCCAAATTAATCTTCAGACTGGCGCTGGAATAGTCGATTCGCGCGATATCTTCACGGAATTTCTCGGGCAAGGTGTTTGTGTCGAGAAACTTTTCGAAAGTGAGGTGGGCGTCGACGCTCGATGCAATGCGGCGAGCGGAAAACTGTTCTCCGTTATTCAGGCGAACGGATGTGGCGCGGCCGGACTCGACTTGGATGTGTTCGACGGCCACGTTCAGCCGAATTTCAACGCCGTTCTCTTCGGCCGATCGTGCCATCGCTTGTGACAATCCGCCCATGCCGCCTTCGACATAACCCCAGACTCCGCGCGCCCCGCCGGCCGAGCCCATCACGTGGTGCAGTAAAACGTAAGCTCCGCCAGGCGCCGAGATCGGTTGCGCGCTGCCGATGATCGCGTCGGTTGCCAGCGTGGCCTTCAACACGTCGCTCTCAAACCAGCGGTTCAGAATTGTTGTTGCCGAACCGGTCAATAGCTCGATGGCCTCGGGCAAGTCGTCACCGAGTTTCTTGAGCGACGCATAGATCGAGTAACCCGCTTTCAGGTCACGAAAACGTTTACCGATTCCGATGCGACGCCACTCAGCCGGCAACGGCAACAGATCGGGTGGCGTGCGGCTGAGTATCGGTTCGATGCACTCGGCCACTCGTTCGAGCAGCCCTTCGTAACGCGGATACGCCTCGGCGTCTTTGTCCGAGAACTTCGCGATCTCTTTGCGGTTGAATTCGGCATCGGGGCCCAACATCAAGTAGCGGCCGTCTTCCAGCGGAGTCAACGACGACGGTGTCCGTCGCAGAACTTTGTAGCCGTGGTGTTTCAGTTCGAGATCACGTTCAATCTCGGGCAACAGCAGGCTGACAACGTAGGCGGCTGTCGAGACTTTGTAGCCGGACCACAATTCTTCGGTGACGCATGCTCCGCCGACAACACCGCGACGTTCGAGAACCAGGACTTTCCAGCCGGCGCGGGCAAGATAGTTGGCACAGACCAAACCGTTGTGTCCCGCGCCAATGATGATCGCGTCGTACATGCGTTATGGCACAGCCATTTTCAAATGTCCGGTTCGAGCCGTGAATTCACATCTTTTCGCGGCCCCGGCCGAACAATACAAAATGGCCCCGCCCTATCGTCAAACTTCGATCGTCCATGGCTCGCGATAGTCACGCAACAGTAGCGTGTTGGCTTCCGCGTCGGTGCCGAAGTTTTCGTTGGTCGGATCGAAATTCACTTCGCGGCCCAGTTTGTAGGCGATGTTGCACAAGTGACACAGCGTGCTACTGATGTGGCCGATTTCGAGATCGGCGACAGGGGTCTGCCGCGTCTTGATGCAATCGATGAAGTTGCGTTGATGCGCGCGAGCCAACTCGCTGGAATTCGACGTGGCGGGTTGTTTCTGGTCGTAGACCTTCCATCCGCCA
>CAUZVF010000686.1:0-4226 GCA_963582955.1 Planctomycetota bacterium | reverse complement strand
TCCCTCGGCCGAACATGTTGCGCGACTAGGTTGGATGCCATCGCACTTCGCAATCCTTCGCCGAGTGCGTCGTGAAACTTAAGAATGTTGGCGAGCGGTCGGCGTAAGCCGACCGGTTTCAAGCGGCGATTCTGGAACCGCCGGGCTGACGCCCACCGCTCGCCTGAATAATCCGGCCCTAACTTCCTTTCGAGACACTCCGTGAAGAACGACCCTGTTAGTTCTGAACAATTCGATTCCACCGATCAAATTGCCGTTGATTCGAACGACGACTTTGGATTGTCACGCGTCGACGTGAGGGGGCTGACGATTGATGCGGAATTGCTTGCCGAGTTTCCAACTCGCGATATCTTTCGGTACAAGTTGCTTCCGCTCGAACGGCACACTGACACGGTGACCATTGCGACCAGCGATCCTTTGAACTTCGAGGGGCTCGACGAACTCAGTTCCGTCACCGGCTATCACTTGAATCCCGTCCTGGCTGACGCTGACGATCTGAACCAAGCGATCAAGGACGTGCTAGGAGTCGGTGGCGGCACGATCGGTGAACTTGTCGCCCAACGGTCCGGCGAGCAAGTCGAGTTGCTGGAAAATCTCGATGACGACGGCGGATTCATGGACGACTCGTCACAACAGGCGTCGGTGGTGAAGCTGGTGAATGAACTGTTAGTCGATGCCATCGGCCAGCGGGCTAGTGACGTGCATTTGGAGCCTGAAGATGACGGGCTGATTATCCGGTTCCGAGTCGATGGCCTGTTACGCATTGCAGGTGTTCCCACCGAAATCAGCCAATTCCGCGACGCCATCATTAGCCGGCTCAAGATCATGTCGCGGCTGAACATCGCCGAGAAACGATTGCCCCAAGATGGCCGCATGAAAATGAGAATCTCGTCACGCGAGATCGATGTGCGTGTTTCGGTCATCCCCATGATGCATGGAGAAGGCATCGTCCTGCGATTGCTCGACAGATCGGGAATGGACTTCGATCTTGCGAGTCTCGAATTCCCGTCGGAAATGGAAAAGTCATTCCGCCGTCTGATTGCACGGCCGCACGGAATTGTGCTAGTGACGGGACCGACCGGCAGTGGAAAGACCACAACGTTGTATAGTGCGTTGGCCGAGATCAACTCGGCAACTCGGAAGATCATCACTGTCGAGGATCCCGTCGAATACAGTCTTCCTGGCATTCGCCAGATTCAGGTACACAACAAGATCGGCCTGACTTTCGCGAGCGGCTTGCGCAGCATTCTTCGTCACGATCCCGATGCCATTCTGATCGGTGAAATCCGTGACCGAGAAACCGCCGACAGCGCCATTCAAGCCGCTCTGACCGGCCATCTGGTCTTCAGCACACTGCACACAAACGATTCGTGCAGCGCGTTCACTCGGCTGGTCGACATGGGCGTCGAACCGTATTTGGTTTCCAGTACCGTCGAGGCTGTGCTGGCTCAACGTTTGGTCCGTCGTTTGTGTCCGAAATGCCGCGTTGAATTCGACATCAGTTCCTGGCAGCCGCCATCCGATTTTTCAGACGATTCAATGGCCACGTTGTGGACGGCCAACGGATGCCGTCACTGCCATGACACTGGTTATTCCGGACGGGCCGCGATCTTCGAGTTTCTTGTGACGGATTCGGTGACGCGGCAACTTTGCAATGAACAAGCCAGCGCTGACCAACTTCGAATGCATGCATTGAAACACGGCCTCATGACCCTTCGTCAATCTGGCTGGGAAAAAGTCATCGACGGCACGACGTCAGTCGACGAAGTGCTGCGAGTCTGTAGTAGCGACTTGGATGAGTAAGAATTGCCATGCCTGAATTCCGTTTCGTCGCCCGGCAACTGTCGGGACAAGAAATGACGGGGACGCTCACCGCGGCCAACCGCCCCGAGGTGGTCAACGTCTTGGCCGGCCGGTCACTGACCGCCGTCAAGGTCGAGCCGTTCGTCGTCAAGCCAACCGTGATCCGGCGACGGGTCCCCGCACGGGTTCTCGCGGCGATGTATTCACAATTGGCCGACTTGCTGCATGCCGGTGTACCTCTGCTGCAAGCAATCGACATTCTGCGGGAACAGGACTCGCATCCGGCGTTGGCCAGCGTTCTTACCAATGTTCATGAAAAAGTCGCGGACGGATCATCTCTGGCCGATGCCATGCGGTTGCATCCACGCGTCTTTCAGAGTTTGGCGACCAGCGTTGTCCGTGCTGGCGAGGAAGGCGGTTTTGTCGAAGAGTCGCTGAAGCGAATTGCCATGTTCACCGACCGGCAAGAAGACCTGAAAAGCCGAGTCATTGGCGCCTTGGTGTATCCCGCATTCTTAATGGTAACGGGAATTGCCGTCGTCGTTGCTCTGCTGGTGTATTTCGTCCCCAGCTTCGAGCCACTGTTCGAACGGCTGAAAGAACAAGGAAATCTTCCGCTGCCCACCATCGTGTTGATGAGCGTCAGCGGGTTCATGCAAGACTTCGGATGGTGGCTGTTGTTCCCTGTTGTCGGGCTGGCCTGGTGGCTGATTCGGTATGTGAAAAGCGACAAGGGCCGATACTGGTTTGACAAGTGCCGTCTCGACTTGAAAGGAGTCGGCGCGATTGTGCGGAGCCTCGCCATCGCGCGATTCTGCCGCGTCTTCGGAACACTGCTCCAAAATGGAGTGCCCATACTGCGGTCTCTTCAGATTGCGAAGGATGCGTCGGGAAACCAAGTACTTGCATCAGCGATCGGAAAAGCGGCCGAGAACGTCTCGGAAGGAAAATCTCTCGCACAGCCACTTTCCGCGAGCGGTCAGTTTCCCAAGGAATTCATCGAGATGATCGCGGTTGGCGAAAAAGCGAACCGGCTGGAACAAATCCTGCTCGATTTCGCGACTACGTTAGAGGATCGTACCAACCGCCGCATCGACCTGTTGGTAAGAATGCTAGAACCGGCCATGTTGCTTGTGATGGCCGTGCTTGTGCTGTTCGTTGTCGTCGCATTGCTGTTACCCGTATTCGAAATCTCCGGCAGTTTCGCGTGAGCGACAATCGCGTCTGCCGAATGCAAAGTTGTTGTCCCATATCACAGACGAGACCTCACCATGAAGACACAACCCCAACGTCGTTCAGAGAAAAGCCGCAATCGTCAGCGCGGGATGGCACACAAGTTGTCACTCAGACGCTTGTTTGTGAGTCTTGAGGAAAAGTCTTCTAGCCGCGGAGCGGCGACAGCAAATAGCCTGGGGCGTAACCCCCGGAAAGTGGGACTTTCTCGGCGTCGCGGATTCACATTGCTGGAAGTCCTATTGGTTATCGCGATCCTCGGCATTCTGATGTCGTTGGTCGTTCCGCGTCTTGTCGGTCGGCAACGACAGGCCAACGTTGATGCCACCAAATTGAATATCAAATCGGTCGGGCAAGTCCTGAAAATGTACGCCATCGATCATGGAGGCGATTTTCCCACGACCGGTGACGGGCTGACCGTGTTGGTCGAGCGGCCGAACGGCAACGACGAACAATGGCAAGGTCCGTATGTCGACGAAATGCCCAAAGATGCCTGGGGAAATCAGTTTCAATACGAGTACCCCGGCCGACACAATTCGGATGGTTTTGACTTGGCTTCCAACGGACGGGACAAGACCGCCAATACCAAGGACGACCTGACCAATTGGAAGTCTGAGAATTGAGCGACCGTGAGGATGCTGTGAAGAGAAATTCTGAACTATCTATCAGTCCGCTCCTCGTTCCCAAGCTCTGCTTGGGAATGCAAACGGGCAAAGCTCTGCTTTGCACAAGCGTTATTCGGCGACCAACTCGCGGAATGAGTCGAACGAGCATTCTACCGAAGCGGAGCTTCGGTGCCATGCGTTCCCAAGCGGAGCTTGGGAACGAGAGAGACGAGGGGAACGGAGACGAGAGAAAGTGTGATACCAAACATCGGGGTTTCACGCTGATTGAAATAATGCTGGTTCTCGGCCTCTTGCTTGCAGTTTCCGCATTAGTGATGCCTGCCGTTGTGCGACTTCATGCAAGAAGCCGATTACGAGAAGCCGGGCTGTTGGCTCAATCTCGATTAAACGCCGGACGAATGAACGCAATCAAGAATAACATGTCGTACGAATTCCGATTTCAACCCGACGGCCGCGAGTACGTCTTGCAACCTATCGGCGACAGCGCTGCGGGGATTCCAACTGCCAACAATCGAAACCGAGACCAAGGCCAACAGACGCGGATTGGAGAGCTGCCACACGGAG
>CAUZVF010000685.1:0-4229 GCA_963582955.1 Planctomycetota bacterium | reverse complement strand
CGTTTACGTTTGGCATCGAGAGAGCGATTTGGCGTACCATTTCGCAGTTGGCCATGGATTGACTCCGTCGGTGGAGTTCATGCTGATGGATGAGTTCACACTGGTCCCGGAAGTTTGACAACCAAACGAGTATGCCGAATTGGGTCGTCTTTTGGAACGTCTCACCGCAGTTTCCGAACTTTCTCGGCTCATATTCAACCCTTCAGTTCGGCACGGCTTTCTGGAGCCAACCATCCAACTCACCATGGCGTATCCTGCGTGGCTGGCTCAAAATCTTCGCAGATCGTACGGTCGAAACTCACGCCCAGCCCACTCGACACCGTGCAATCTTCTCGATAGCTTGACTGTTGTGGTACGAAGCACGGCGTTCGCATTCTGAGGTACGCGGAGCCTTGACTCGCGGTCGCCCGACTTACACAACCCATTTGCCGTTGACGACGAGGAGTTGGATCGCATGCTGGAAGCAATACCACTTGAAAACAAAGAACTCCTCATTTTTGTGGGTGACGTCTATGAAGATTTGGAATTGTGGTATCCGAAACTTCGGTTGATAGAAGCCGGTGCAGGCGTCTGCGTCGCAGGCTCAGCGGCCAATGTGAAATATGCCGGCAAGAACGGCTACCCGTGCGTATCCGATGCAGCCATATCGGATGTTCAAGCGAGTGAGTTTGACGGTTTGGTCGTGCCGGGCGGATTCATGCCCGACAAACTCCGCCGTGATCCGATGGTATTGCAATTGGTTCGCGACTTTGACGACGCTGGAAAACTTGTCGCGGCCGTCTGTCATGGCGGCTGGATTCCCATTTCGGCGGGCGTATACAACGGCGTCAAAGTGACAGGGTCGCCAGGAATTAAGGACGACCTGATCAACGCAGGCGCAGTTTGGAAAGACGAGGCTGTCGTCATTGACCGACATTTCGTTTCCAGCCGCAAGCCGGATGACCTACCTGACTTCTGTAAGGGAATTCTCCAGGTTCTCACATCGCAAAAATAAGCACACGAAACAACTTGCGAAAATCGATACTCAAAGCCCGACGCTAGGAGTCTGTCCGAGAATTGATATCGCGGTCTTTCCTCGCTTTTGTGGTCGGCATTTTTGATTTTCAACTCAGCGCATATTTGGAGCGCCAGATTTTCAAGAGGTTATGGGTCAGGCACAGCAGCTTCCATTCTCCGGCGACGTTTTCCAGGCCCCGGAGCAGGAACTGGCGGAAGCCGCGGACGTGCTTCATCTGGCCGAAGACCGGCTCGACGATGTGCTTCCGCTTGGCATAACAGGCCCGGCCCTCCTTCGTCCTGAGTTTGTGAGCCATTCGTTCTTTCACCGTCGCGGACTCGGGTGGCGCGTCGTCCGTCTCAGACGGCGACGGGGTGTTGTGCTTCTGCCGGCCGGTGGCGATGTGCGGATCGAAGCCGAGATTCTCCAATGCCTGGACGTTCTCGTCACTGAAATAACCGCTGTCCAGCGTGGCGGGGATCTTCTTCGGCTGCGCGTCAGGTGTGTCGTCAGGTGTGTCGTCAGGGACGTCGTCCGGCTTCGGCAGGACGATTCCGGCGGCTGCGAGATTCTGCAATGTGGCCTTGGCCAGCGGCACGGCCTACTGTTTATCGTTGGCCTGGCTGGTCACTTCCGCCCCCACGATAATCTGGTGTTCCTCGTCGACCGCCGCCTGGGCGTTGAAGCAGTAATCGAACGCCTTGCCGTTCTTCATGATCTTCGCATCGGGATCGGTGAAGTTCGTCTGAGCCTTGCCAGCCGGTTCGTCGGAGACCGGGTTCGGTTCGCGGCCGCGGCGTTTTTCGCCATTGGCCGCGCGGCGGGCGTCGGCCTGGGCGCAGCGTTCCCGTTCGGAGTCGGCCTGCTCGCGGGCCTGCTGTTCCAGACGCTGCATCGCTTCTTCGATCACCGCCAGGCGGTCCTCGCGACGCTTCAATTCCTCGGGCAACTCGTCGCCCCGCCGCGATCCCAGGGCGGCGTCCTGCTCGGCGTCGGTCTGTTCGGCCCGCCCGAGCAATTCGGCCATCTCCTCACGCAAGCGGACGACTTCTTTCTGCATATAGCCGTAGCTCATCGCCTTGTGACGAGACGCGTTCACATTGAACTTGCTGCCGTCGATGGCGATGTTGCCCAGCTTGACCAGACCCGCCATGCCGGCGATCTGCAGCACCTGGACGAACAGGTCACTGAGCGGTTCGATGGGAATTTTGCGGAAATCGCTGATCGTACGGAAGTCCGGGCGGTCCGCTCCGACGATCGCCAGAAACGCCAGGTTCCGTTCGCACGCCGCAGCGATCTTGCGGCTGGAGAACACCCCCACCGCATACGAATACAACAACAGCGTGACCATCATCGCCACGTCGAACGGCGGAGCCCCCCGCGTTTCACGTTCGTAGTGTGCGTACAATGCGGACAGGTCGAGTCGCGGCACGGTCTCCAGCAGAAAGAACACCAGATCGTCTTCCGGCAGCACGTCCGCCGGAGCAACGCCTTGATGAACGTACTCGTAAGGCTTCCAATCCCGAAACGTCTTGCCCGGCATCCCTGCTCTCCCCGAATCGAAACGTATCCATGGTTCGACTGAAACGATCGGCGAATGCTAAAGCGACGCACAAACCGAAGCCAGATCATTTGGAAGGATGGGCAAGCGTTTTCCCGGACAGACTCCTAGCCCGGATTATTCACGAAACAACGAAAATATGATGCAAAGCTTGTGGTTAAAAGGAGTTGCGACTATCTTACTCAAAACACCGCGCAGAATCGGAGTTGATCGTAACCCGAAGCGTCAGCGAGGGAACATGTTGAATTCCTCGCTTACGCTTCGGGTTATGAATAATTCGGGCTAGCGCGTTCGGGTGACAATCAGTGGCTCCCTTCTCCTCTGTTACTCCCACTGCAAACCGGCTCAAGTTCCGCAGAAAGTCGCATGGACGACTTCAGCGGGTGCCGGTGTGGCTTCATACTCGGCGAACTCCGCCTGTGCTGTGAACGGGTGCTGCAACACGTCGTTGAGTCGATCAAAGGTTGCAAAGTCGCCACCGTTGCCGGCCTTGATCGCCTCCTCGATGCGATGGTTGCGCGGGATGAAGACTGGGTTCGTCCGGCGCATCAAGGCAACGGCTCGGCTGCTGTCGCAATCGTGTAGGCGTGCCCGCCAAATGGTCAGCCACGCAACGATCGCTGCGGGTTGGTTGAAAAGGGGAATAATCGCGTCGTCGTTGCCGCTCTCAAGGGCGTCGGAAAGATGACGGAACACAAGCGTGAAGTCGGCCTCGCCATCTGCAATTGCTTCCAGCAATGATACCACGATGCTCCAGTCGCCGGTGTCGCCGGCTTCGATGCCAATCTTCGCGGTGAAACGTTCTTGCAGTTCGGCTTGGTGAATTTCGGCGAAGGTGCCGAGAGCAGCTTCCGCTTTGGCGACCGATCGTTTTGGATCGTCATCGAGTAGCAGCAGTAGGGTTTCGGCGAAGCGGGTTAGGTTCCAAAGGCCGATCGGGGCCTGATTGGCGAAGGCGTAACGTCCGTGGCGATCGATCGAACTGAAAGTCTTCGCTGGATCGTAGATGTCCATGAACGCGCATGGTCCATAGTCGATGGTTTCGCCTGAGACAGTCATGTTGTCAGTATTCATCACGCCGTGGATGAATCCGAGCTGCATCCAATGGGCGATCAGTTTGGCTTGCCGCTGAATGACTACTTCGAGCAGAGCGAGGTAAGGATTCTCGTCGTGTTGCGCGTCGGGATAGTGTCGCTGAATGGCATAGTCGGCGAGAAGCTTCAAGTTGTCGTGATCTTCGCGGCTGGCGAACCATTGAAAGGTGCCGATGCGAATGTGTGACTGTGCGACGCGGGTGAAAACTCCGCCGGGGATAAGGCCTTCGCGGAGCACGTCGTCACCACTAGCTACTGCGGCGAGCGCACGGGTCGTCGGTACACCGAGTGCAGCCATCGCTTCGGAGACGATATACTCGCGCAAGACCGGACCTAGCGCGGAGCGCCCGTCGCCGCGGCGCGAGAACGGCGTTGGGCCGGATCCTTTGAGCTGAATGTCGTGCCGGACGCCGTCATCGCGGACGACCTCACCAAGTAGAATGGCACGACCGTCGCCGAGTTGCGGGGAGAAGCCGCCGAATTGGTGCCCTGAGTAAGCCATGGCAAGAGGCTCGGAGCCGTTGGCGGGCTGGTTGCCCGAAAGGATAGCGAGACCTTCTGGTGAATCGAGCCCGGC